>NZ_WXWT01000345.1:0-3999 GCF_009904725.1 Vibrio sp. V43_P6S15P86 | reverse complement strand
GGTAAATGGTATGCAATATTGTTTTGGATCAATAAATTCCGTCGCAGGTGATCACATATTGATAAAGTTGAAAGGTAATGGGTTCATTGCACGTAAAAATAGGATTGTTAATGGGCGAGGAACTCAGATTGTTTAAAAATGTGAAAAAGTCGGTGACGCGCACGATTGCGTCCGCGATGCTTCTTATTTTGCTGCTCTCAGTCGCTACGACTGGTTTTGCGATTTTTACGTTAGCGTCCAGTTTGAACGATGCTGAAGCCGTCAATGTTGCTGGCTCGATGCGAATGCAAAGCTACCGTCTGGCGAATGATATTCAGGTTAAATCTGTTGACTATTCTTCACATATTGACGCATTTGAACATTCGATATATTCACCTTCAATGAAAGCGCTTCAGCATTGGTCTGTGCCAGAAGACATCACTCACGATTACTACCGTCTTATTATCAGATGGCATGAACTCAAGGCGGTGTTGAGAGGAGACAACCCGGCAGAATATCAACTCCTAGTGGCCGGTTTTGTTGAACAAATCGATGAGTTTGTATTTAAGCTACAAAGCTTTTCGGAGCAAAAACTGATTAACTTAGCCTGGATCGGCGGGTTAGGGTTGGGTGGCATTCTTTGTGTCAGTATGTTTGTCGTTCATTTTGTGCGCCTCGAAGTTGTTCGGCCTCTGCGTGCCTTAGTTTTTGCTAGCGAGCAAATTAAAAATCGCTCATTCAATATATCGCTCAATGTATCCAGCGATAATGAAATGGGGATCCTGACTCGAACCTTTAATCGGATGGCGACGGACCTTGGTAAGTTATACCGAGGGCTAGAACAAGCGGTTGATGAAAAAACGCGTAAATTACAGCATGCGAATCAGTCTTTAGAAGTATTGTATGACTCGTCGAAAGAGTTAACGGCTTCGCGTATTAATCAGGATAACTTCCAAGCCATATTGCAACATATTGCAAGTCTTGAAGGCATTAAAGCGGTCAAACTTGAAATAGAGCAATTGGGAGAACCGAGTTGGATATTGATGGAGGGGGAAGAGTGCTGCCACGACTGTGATGAAGATTGCCATAGTAAGGCTCTAACGTTAGACGGTGAGCACTTAGGCTATTTGTATTGGAAGGCCGGATTACCTTGTCCGAATGAGGCACTGATTGACAACTTTGTGCAGATTTTATCGCGTGCCGTGTATTACAATCGAGCCCAACGCCAAGCAGAACAAATCCTACTGATGGAAGAGCGAGCCACCATTGCTCGGGAACTGCATGATTCATTAGCTCAAGCACTCTCTTATTTAAAAATTCAGGTCGCTTTATTAAAGAGAAGCGTAAAGAATTTGCCTGATGAAAAAGCGATAGCTCAGGCGAATCAAGTCATTGCCGAGTTGGATACGGGCTTATCTGCTGCTTATACCCAACTACGCGAATTACTGACGACGTTTCGTCTTACGATTAAAGAGGGCAGTTTTGGCCAAGCATTGCAAGATATGGTCGAAACGCTCAACGAACAAACCGTCGCTGACATTACGTTAAAAAATAGACTTTCTTCAACTGAACTGGATGCACACCAGCAGGTTCATTTACTACAGTTGATAAGAGAAGCGGCAATTAATGCCATCAAGCATGCGCAAGCAGATAATATTCACATTCAATGTCTTGATAATGATGGAAAAGTCACAGTAACCGTTACCGATGATGGAATAGGCTTTGAACATCAAGACGAAAAATTAAATCATTACGGTATGAGTATCATGCAAGAGCGAGCCGCTAGGCTGCATGCCGATCTTCATATTGAAGCATCGATCAACAAAGGCTGTACCGTAAAACTAGAATTCCAACATAGTAAGGAAGTAAACAGTGACAGTGTGTAAAGTAATGCTGGTGGATGATCATCCACTCATGCGACGAGGTATTCATCAACTTTTAAGCTTTGAGCCTGAGTTTGAAGTCGTTGCAGAAGCAAGTAATGGCGCAGATGCGGTAGCGAAAGCGCATGAGCTGGAACTGGATCTTGTACTTCTTGATCTCAATATGAAAGGCATGTCAGGCCTCGATACCTTACAAGCGCTACGTGCTGATGGTTGTGAAGCTCGAATTGTTATCTTAACCGTATCGGATAGTCCTGCTGACATAGAAGCAATAGTTAGAAGTGGCGCAGATGGCTATTTATTGAAAGATACTGAGCCTGATGAGCTGGTTGAGTTGCTAAAACAAGCGCATCAAGGTGACAAAGCTTACAGCCAAGAAGTTTCTAAGTATTTGAGTGAGCGTTCAGGACAAGAGGACGTTTTTGATACGCTGACGGATCGCGAAACGCAGATCTTAAGAGAGGTGGCAAGAGGTTTCCGCAACAAGCAGATTGCCGATCGTCTTTTTATTTCTGAATCAACGGTTAAAGTGCATATGAAGAGTTTACTTAAAAAGCTTCAAGTTCCTTCTCGTACTGCGGCAACCGTTCTTTATCTTGAGCGCTTTGGCGACATCAAATAATACAGTTGAAGAACAATCCCAAACCACGAATAGAATCAATTGTTTAGCGTGATTTTAATAATAAAAAAACCGCCTTAAAGGCGGTTTTTTTATTTGTCTGGGCGAATAGAGTACAAGTCACTGTTGTGCTTACCGCACTCTAAATAGTACTGATAAGCCACTTTTTTGCTTTCAGCAATGACTCTCATGCAGTGCATTTTCCCCTGTTCAAAATATCGAATCTCATATTCTACACTGGTATCAAGTTGCTCAGCGGCTGCCATACTTCGCCTCCATAAACCATCCAAAAAACATCCATGCAAATTATATGCCGTTATAGGGAGCGTCGTTCGGTGCATTTTTTAGCCGATAATTGCGCTCTAACTCACTTTTTTGCGGATAGCTGTGATCAAAAAGTTAATTTCAAACTCTATATATTATTAAGGTGGCAATCAATATTTGTCACACTGGTGTAAGTTTGCCGCAATATTAAGTGATACAAGTTGAGTATAGAACTTAATCAATAGAAAAGGGAATACGAATAAGTGACTAAATTACAGGGTGTATCTAATAAGGTGCTTGGTTATGGCCTTCTATTTTGTTTCGTATTTCTTCTTGCCGGATGTACGAAGAAGTTTCTATACAGCAATATCGATTGGTTCGTTATCGATTACATAGAGGATTATGTTTCTCTGCAAGGTGAACAAGAAGTCTTGGTCGAAGAACGCTTATTATTGTTAGCAGAATGGCATAAGAAAGAAGAGTTACCGTTATATATCGATCATTTAAAAGAGCTTGAGAGATTAAAAGCGAGCGATATAACCCTAAATTATTTGCAGGAAAATCGAGATAGAATGCGAGCGCATTACGATAGAGTGGTAAGCAAAGCGGCACCAGACCTTTTTGCTTTGAGTTTACAGTTAACGAAAGATCAAGAACGGGAATTTCTGAGTAATGTACAAGAGCATTATAAAGAGCGAAACGCAAAATATGCGGATAAAACGGAAGATGAAATACGTGAAATTATTCTAGATAACACAGAAGAGTGGATGGAAGAGTGGTTGGGAAGCCTATCAGAAAGTCAGCGCCAATTAGCTCAAACGTTTTCTCAGCAAGTCACTCTTAACAGTCCTCTATGGAGAGGTTATCGAGCAACGATATATCAAGAGCTTGAATATCTGTTCGACAACAAGTCCAATGCTGTCACTTATCAGGATATATTTATGCGCCTGTTGTTCGAGCCAGAGAGCTATTCAGTGAGCAGCTTTCTAAAAATATTGATTCTAACTTTGTGCTGGTCGATCAACTGACATTAGATATTTCTCAATCTATGACCGATAAACAATGGCGTCATTTTCGCGGTAAGGTAAAAGAGTGGCGAGTACTAGCTGAGGAATTATTAGATTAGATTCATGCTTCAATTGACGAGGGGATGTGCCGTAGCCTTTCTTATGAAAAAATGATTCAAAGCAAATTCTTATTGAGCTAAGAGCGTAACATAGCTTGAGGTTTGATGAGGTAAGGTCAGCTTATTGA
>NZ_WXWT01000092.1:0-4129 GCF_009904725.1 Vibrio sp. V43_P6S15P86 | reverse complement strand
GTGTAACTGATTTAGGGCAAAACTCTGACAATCTAACACGATAACCACGTTCTTCAAGATAAAGTGCTTTGTCCAATGCGAGCCAGATCTCCAATGGACGTTGAAAAACCAGTTGCACTAAGCTCATTCTCTCCATTTGCCAGAAGCGTTGTTCGCTTAACTTTTCAAAATGATCGAAATCGATTTCTTGAGAAAGAACGATACCTTTCTGCTCCGCCGCCCAACGACACAAAGATTCAAAGCCTTCACTTAATTGCGACTTACGAATACTGGGGACAGGTTGGTACTCTGCCATGCCTAACGCTCGTCGAGTAATCAAATCGAAGCCAAGACGAAACACCATTTCCTGCTGACGATGGCGACGTACACGCTCTCCCCCTGTCACCGTTTGCTGTAACGGGATACGCAGTTCTTGCTTAGACAATGAGAGAGAAGAAACCCTCCCCGGTTTCGACATCGGCTGGTATTGTTCCGACTGAATCAAGTGATAACAACAAGGTGAGATGGTCATCGCAGCAATCCCATTCTCACTGCCGTACTGCATTAGACGAACATGGAGGTCACCACACGCATGCAGTGCCACCGCGTGTTGCGTTGGCTTGAATACCGCTTTTGCTTTGCTATCGAACGCGTCACCTTGAATAAACGTCATTTTCCAATGGTGTTCATTCGCAGCTTGTTGCCCCGAATCACACAGTACTTGTTGATATTCGAAACTGGTCACAGGCTGATCGGTTTGTGTTGCCAGGATTCGTCCTAAATAACCTTTCCCTGAACACCACTCTAACCATTCTTCGCCACAGTGTTGTTGAATTGCAGCTTCACCCATCGAGCTGATTTGCTCCAGCTTACGTCCGGGAATGCCGTTGTCTAAACCACGAGCAAGTGCCAAACCATTTAATGTTAAAGACTCTAAACGCGTGTGATAAGCGAGTTGTTCGAGTTGAGGCACGAACGCGCTTATCGCTTTTAAGGCGAGTTCAGGTTCCGCTTTATACTCTTCGATTTGAGAGGGAGAAAGAGACACTAACCACTGGCACAACTGAGGGTGTTGCTCTTGCCAAGGTAATGAGGTGTGAATGCTACTTTTAAATGGTTCAAACCGCCATAGCGATTCGTTTTCCAATAAGCAGTCATTAATAAATTGAAATTGCGTTTTCATAACTCCCCCCTACAACGAGCGCATTGTAGAGGGAATCGAAACATCAATGAAGTGTTATCTCACCGGGAGCTCGATGTCTTTAAACATCTCTTCTATTTCTGCATTAGATTTCAAAGAAATCGCCTGCTCTACAACTGGGCGAGTTAAATGAGGAGCAAAGCGTTCCATAAAATCGAACATGTATGAGCGCAGGAATGTACCGCGACGGAAGCCAATACTTGTCGTACTAGCCCCGAATAAATGGCTCGCATCTATTGCGACTAAATCGCTGTCCTGCTCTTCATCCACAGCCATGCTCGCAATCACACCAACACCAATACCCATGCGAACATACGTTTTAATAACGTCCGCATCAGTTGCAGTGAACACCACTCTCGGGGTTAAACCTTCACGATTAAATGCGGTATCTAACTCTGAACGTCCCGTAAAACCAAACACATAAGTGACCAATGGATAAGCGGCAAGATCGCTGATCGTTATTTTGTCTTTCTTCGCTAATGGATGATCTTTGGGCACGACAATTGAACGGTTCCAGTGATAACAAGGCAGCATGATGGCATCTTGATATAAGTGAAGCGCTTCCGTCGCAATCGCAAAGTTTGCCGTACCTTTGGCAATCGCCTCAGACATTTGTGACGGCGTACCTTGATGCATGTGTAACGACACTTTTGGGTAGCGAGAAGTGAAACCTTTGATGACATCCGGCAAAGCATAACGCGCTTGCGTATGTGTGGTAGTGATATTCAGCGTCCCCATTTCTGGGTGGGTGTGCTCCCCTGCTACAGCTTTGATACTTTCTACGCGAGCCAGAATCTCTTGGGAGATACGAACAATTTCTTCACCAGCAGGTGTCACCTGTGTTAAGTGCTTACCGCTACGTTCAAAAATCTGAATGCCTAACTCATCTTCCAGCAACCGAACCTGTTTACTGATACCTGGCTGAGAGGTATACAAGCTTTCTGCCGTCGCGGATACATTCAGATTATGGTTTACAACCTCAACAATATACTTCAGCTGCTGCAGTTTCATCGTAATCCCTTACTTGTTCATGAGAGAATTTATTGGCCACTCGGACGAGTGATATAATAATTAGTTATAACGCGTTCAAATCGAAATGAACAGTAATTTCTAACTTATACCTCAATCACATACTGATAATCCTCAACATAGAAACAATATGCACAAAGTTGAGCCAATAAATGACTGAATTTCTATGATGTGACTTCTATCAGTAGCTAAAACGTGGGAGAGACAAAATAATCAAACAAATAGGGTGCCGAGTAAGATAAGATTCATGTATTCTTTAACGCTAGCCGTAGAAAAGTAAAGCAGACGCAAAGATATGAATATTGGTTTAATAATCGCTTTGGTAGCCATCCTACTGGTGTTGATCCTAGGCTATAACATTATGTTGCAGTATAAGGTCAAGGTAGAGACTGCGAAAAGACAGGAGTCCGCACGCTATGTTGCCTTGATTGATGGCACTGAAGAGTTGATTGGTCATGCGCACCATATCCCTTTTAGTAAGGAGCTGTTGCTGTGTCTAAACAATCGTATTCTTGACGCGCTAGAAAGCATGCATGAGCTTGACCCGAAGAATAAGCAGCTTGCTCAACGTATCGAAAACATGAAGCAACAGATTGAGCAACTGAAAGAGAATGGTCCCACTGGCGAGAGTACCACGTTCAAAATGCCGAGCAGTGATAAACAAGCCATCGTCATGCTTAAGTTGGTGAAGCGCCTTCGCGATACTATCCGTAACGAACACAATAAAGGCCGTATCGACACCCAGACTTATGTCGCTGAAAATGCGCGTTTAGAAACGATGCAGATTCGTATCAACATCGAAAACGTCATCAAAAGAGCAAACGACTCTATTGCTCGAGGTCAACCTGGCACAGCACTTCAACTGCTACGCAAAGGTATCGATGCATTGAGTACAAAGAGCGACCCCTACTCGATTCAAGCGAAACAGAAGCTTGAAGACATGTTGGGCGACCTAGATAAAAAACGCCAAGATAAAAGTGATGCCGAAATGCAGCAGATCGCCGATAAAGAGCGCGACAATGACATGGAAGCACTCTTCGGCGAGAAGAAAAAGTGGTAACATTCACTTAAGGTCAATAAAGGCTGCAATCGCAGCCTTTTTTCTATCCGTAAGATAGCGGATATGCCCAATTAGAATGTGAAGTACTAAAACTAAAATGATGAATCTAGACGCCTATCAAGATCTTCTTGCTCCCATTAACCAATTTCTGCAATGCAGCACACCTGATGAATGGGTAGAGGAAGCAAAGAAACCAGAAAACCTTCAAACCATTTTATTAGACCACCTACTGTGTGAGCTAAAAGCTGGCCAATCTGCGATGTTTTTAATTCGTAAGTATGCCGTTGACCAATCCAGTTCACATGCTCTACTTGACTGGTTTAAGCCCTACGAAGATTTTGCTTACCGTAACGTAGGCTCATTGGAAACTTTAAAAGGCAAGAGCAATATTTCTAAGTCAATCATGGCTAAGTCCGACTCACCATACAGCCAAGATTTGATCGATAAGATGGTGCTTTTGATAAAAGAGGAGTTACACCACTTTTATCAAGTTTTAGAGATCATGGAAAGTCGTGGAATTGAGTATAAAAATATTCCAGCAAGTCGCTATGCTAAAGGACTGATTTCGCATATGAAGACTCATGAGCCGGAAACGCTGATCGATAAACTCATCATTGGTGCGTACATCGAAGCCCGATCTTGTGAGCGTTTTGCCAAACTAGCACCACATATGGATGACGATATCGCAAAATTCTACGTTTCTTTACTGCGCTCAGAAGCACGCCACTATCAAGATTATCTTGTATTGGCAGAGCAAATCGCGGGGAAAGACATCAGCGAACGCATAGCCTATTTTGGCCGAGTTGAGGCGGATTTAATTTCTACGCCAGATACAGATTTTAAGTTCCATAGTGGTATTC
>NZ_WXWT01000080.1:0-4194 GCF_009904725.1 Vibrio sp. V43_P6S15P86 | reverse complement strand
TATTAATAGTCACCTCGAGCACGTAATTATCCCACTAGAAGTTTATGCAAAAAGCATTAAGTCATTCATTGATAAAAATACTGTCTCAGAGAGTAATAAGAACTATCAGAGAAAACTCGACTATGTTGGTGCTGAGATAGCTTCAATTATCACTTGTTGTGACTGCCAGTCCATGATTAGTGAGCTTCCTTCTTACTGTGATGCTCCATCGGTTGTGTTGAGCGGTAAAGCTTATTATCTTGGCTTTGATATCTATAAGTTTGTTTACAATGTTACCAATGAAATATCTGACATTTGTCGTTCAGTTGACGAATTGGCATGTAAAAAAGTCGTACTCGAACTAGAAAACCTATATACGCGCGAAAACAATATCCCCAAAAATGATTTGATGTGTAGGGCTTCTTCAGTACCTATTCTTACAACGGAAGGCTACGTTTTTTCTAGTTCTGTGTAAGGAATATAACAAACTGTTTAAGAGTGATTCGCAACGCGTGGCATTTTTACTATGCGTTGCGTTTAGTGTTTAAGGTGGTGTGCGGAAGCATCGGTATTGCGTTGCTCACACCTTAACAGGGCGTTATACCACTGTAATTGCTCGCCTTATCCACTCAAAAAAGTGCTGGTTGTAAGTAGTATATAAAATGAGGAGGCTAGACAGTAAATAACCGTCGATTTGGTGAACGAAAAGGCTTTTCCTAGTAGATCTCCGCGTTCTATGTTGTTGTCTCTACGTTTTTCACAAATCTCTGAATAAAATTCTGCATAGAATTTGTACACATCAAGCTCCTTTTTTTCTGGCTTATCAAAATGATGAAAGAGCTTGAAACTTGCTGCGGGGTTATATTCGGGTTTAGCCCACATAACGGAAGTTGATTTACTTACACTAGTTAAAAGCATCGCCGCCCCAATGATCAATAGAACTATTGAAATGCTTGTTGCGGAACTGTTAATCAGTACTGGCGAAGATTTCTCATGCCCCTCTTTGATAAACCATATAATCAACGCTAAGTACACAGAAGAGACTGCAAGCAAAAAGGTCAGAATTTTGTTTGCTTTGTCTTCTATCTTCGCTGCTGTTTGCTTTTCATGTTCAAAAGTTTTAATGAACATCTCACAACACGCTTTGTACTTGTCTTCTTGTTCAGAGTTTAAAGTGTTGGCAATAAGGCTTAGGTTGTTGTTGATGCTTTGTAGTTCATCATTTTGTACGGATGTACTGCTCGTTTTTTCTTTAGGCATGGAAAGTGGTCTGTGATTAATATTTTGGTCTATTATCTGATAGTATAGTAAAAAATCAACAAAATCAGTGGTATAACAATGCATTTAAGAGTGATTCCCAACGCTTGGCATTTTTCATTCTATCGTTGGGTTTTGTGTTTAAGGTGGTATGGTTAAGTTTCATGGTAGCGTTGCTCACACCTTAATGCGGCGTTAGCCCTCAAAGGTCAAATATGGATATTTACCCAGAAATAGAGTTATCTAAAGAGCAGCATAATGCAATTGAAGTCCTCAGAAACAAGTCGTTTCCTGAACATCAAGTAGCTCGTTCATACTATAAGCAACTCCCGCATATGAGGGCTTTAAAGTACAAAGATGATCAACTAGTTGGTTACATGGGACTGGACTACAGAGTTGTTAGCGTCGGCGATGAAATTTATAAAGTATTGGGCGTTAGTGACTTCTGTGTTGATAATACATTTCAAAGGCAGGGTATTGGTTCTGCCATGCTGTCTCAACTTAGTGAATATGCCTCAACTAAAGACGTTGACTTCATCATTTTAATCTCCGATTTAAATGATTTTTATGCGTCTAATGGCTATCTGCGAGTTAATTCTTTAAGCTCTTGGTTGCGAATACATGAACATAAAAATTATGGTATTGCTGTTGAGCAAGTGGATGATTTATATGTTAAACCTATCAGCGGTAAAACTTGGGCACTTGGTCATATAGACTGGTTAGGCTATATGTACTAGTTGGGCTTCGGGCTAACAAACAGTTCAAGTGGGATTCAGCACGCGAGGCATTTTTGGTATGCGGTGGTTTCGGTGTTGAAGTGCTATGCAGCGGCTTGGTCATTGCGTGCTTCACCCCTTAACTGGGCGTTAGAAAACCAGTGAGGTTCCGAATATGTCAATAAAACATGAAGTTATGAATTGGGATCAAAAGTCAGCATCTGATATTGAACAGATCTATGTTACATACCAACAGACTTCAGAATTTGAATCACAACTCATTGAGCTTTGTCTAGACGAAAGTTTGAGTGTAGGTGGAACTTGGTTAGTTAAATTTCACATCGAGCACGGTGGTACTATCAATGCCCATGATATGCAAAAGGTACTGACTAAGTTGCCAACTTACGACCACTGGGAATCAAAGCTTCACATATTGCAGGTTTTATCTCACTTCGAAGTTAGTCGTAAAACTCGAAAAGTTCTCGAACCGTTTTTGAAGCACGGCTTATCAGATACAAATAAGTTTGTTAGAGCGTGGAGCTTTAACGGGTTATATGAGTTAGCTGTGCAGTACCCAGAGTTACAACAGGAAGTGACTGACCTTTTAAATCTTGCACTAAAGAATGAGCCAGCATCAGTAAAAGCTAGGGTTCGCAAGCTCCTCAAAAAAGGTTTCTAACAAAGCATTTAAGAGGGATTCACAACGCTTGGCAGTTTTGGTTTGAATCAGCTTTAGTGTTTACGGCACAATGGTTCAGGTCGGGTGGTTTTCGTTGTTCACCCCTTAATGCGGCGTTAGCTATCCAATAATATCTCATACCGAAGAGAACCATATATGTACGATTTGTTTAACTCTATGATTGACTCCATGGTCGAATGTACAAGGAAGAAAAGGTACACGATTGATAATATAGCATTATTTGAGGGGATACTTGGTTATGAACTCCCTGAAACATATAGAGAATTTCTAGTCAAAGTTGGCACTTTTAAACATACCGATAAAGAACTTGGTTTTGTATTTGAGTTACTCGATCTTGAGTCAATAGAAGAATGGACGAAGTCAGTTTGTATGGCTAGCGACACCGTGTTTCCCGAGCTATTACTAGTTGCAAGCAGTACGAGTGGAGAGCATTTTGGGCTAAAAGCTAATTCGAAGCTGCTATATGTGTTTGACCCAGAATGCCCTGTAGAATTATGGGCTACTGAACATCTCAAAGAATATGGGTTCAATGATTGGCTTACAGTGCTTCTTAACTCGAAGTTCGAAGAGGTTTGGTAGTATAGCTAACAAAGCGTTTAAGAGTGATTCACAACGCTTGGCATTTTTAGTTTGAATCAGCATTAGTGTTTACAGAGCAATGGGTTAGGTTTGTTGGTTGCGTTGTTCACACCTTAACGCGGCGTTAGCAGTACACGGTGGTAAATCAGTATGGAACATGACAAATCGAGATATTTTTTCTACGAGCCTGAAAATTCGATTCGTCGTGAGTCGATGTTAATGAACAAATTATTGTTTGATCTACAGTTAGCCTATGCGATGCAGGGGTATTACCTCAAAGCTTACCGTACTGATGTAGATGATAATGGCTATGACTTAGTCCTTGATTCTGAAGATATAAGCAGAAAGGTTCAGGTCAAATCAACAATGGTTGATTCCTCCACTAAGTCTTGGGATATAGCTAAGGGTGTACTGCGTCCCGAGCTTCACCAAATGCGTAAGCATTCTATGTGGTCTAATTTGACTGCGGGTATTGGTGGGGGAGTAATTTTGCAAGAAGTCACATTGAACCAAGATGACATTGATGTAAATTATTACTATACCGATTTGGTTATTCTCTCGCTCTACTGCTTTGAGATCATCGGGAACAAAGTGAACTATAAAAGTGCTCGTAGGGTTATAGGTGAGCTTCATCATGAACATTTTCATGACAAGGTAGCACTTTCAACAAGCTGCTTTCTCAAGCTTAAATCACCGTCTGCTTTGCTAGAGTTAATGGGATTTACTCAAAGTCGAATGTATGGAGATATTATTTACAAATTGCAGTGTATTAATGATCCAAAATATCGTTCAGCGCCACACGAGTACTATCGAGAAAAAATTGTACAGCTGATAAATTCAGTAAAGTACTGCTAACAAACAATTTAAGAGTGATTCAGCACGCTTGGCACTTTTGGTTTGGGTCAGTTTTAGTGATTACGGCGTTCAAATTGAGTATTGTGGTTGCGTGCTTCACACCTTAAT
>NZ_WXWT01000012.1:0-23438 GCF_009904725.1 Vibrio sp. V43_P6S15P86 | reverse complement strand
CAATGAAAGGCAATACCAATGAAGCTGCTGATCTCCTAAAAGTAATGGCACATCCGGAAAGGCTAATGGTGTTGTGCCAACTGACCCAAGGTGAGGTTGGTGTTGGGGAGCTGCAAAAGAACTCGTTCCTTAGCCAATCCGCCTTTTCACAGCACTTGACGGTGCTTCGCAAACACAAATTGATCAAGGCTCGTAAGGCATCACAGCAAGTGTTTTATTCGTTGTCAGAACCGAGAGTTGAGTCATTAATCAAGGCGCTTCATAGCGTTTTCTGTAACTAATTCGTAGCTAAGATTTTAGAGGTAAATAATGTTAAACGTTATTCCATGGGAATCGTTGTTTGGTGGCATTTTGTTAGGGATCTCCGCCACTATATTGTTGTTGGTTAACGGGAAAATTGCCGGAATCAGTGGAATTATGAATGGCATTATGTCACCGAAAAAAGGCGATTATTCGTGGCGATTGCTTTTTGCGGTTGGAATGATAGCTGGTGGCTTGATTAGCGTTCTGATGTTGGGCGTTGCGGTTCCTAGTACCGCGAACCTTTCTTTAGGGATGGTGATTGCCGCTGGTTTATTGGTAGGAATCGGAACCAGACTGGGTAACGGATGTACTAGTGGGCACGGCATTTGTGGCATGGGCCGTTTGTCTAAGCGCTCTATTGTGGCGACCTGTGTATTTATGGCTGTCGCTGGCCTAACGGTATTCGTTCGACTTCACCTAGTTTAAGAGAGATTCCATGAACAAGACTATTTTTCGTTTTTCTGCTCTTTTGAGCGGTGTGTTATTCGGTATGGGCATGGCGGTGTCTGGTATGATCGACCCAGCTAAAGTCATTGGATTTTTAGATATTTCTGGCAGTTGGGATCCAAGTTTGGCTTTTGTGATGGGCGGCGCACTCGCGGTATTCATGCCAAGCTATTTTTTAATCATCAAGCCGAGAAAACAATCAGTTAGCGGTGAAGCGTTTTGCACACCAACCAATAAGAACATCGACGGACGTTTGTTATCTGGTGCGGCGATCTTTGGTTTAGGTTGGGGGTTGGCAGGTATTTGCCCTGGCCCTGCGGTTGCGAGTCTGGCATTAGGCAACGTGAGCATTGTGGTGTTCTTCCTTGCGATGTTACTTGGATCTCTGTTCGCGAAGGCGATCATTACTCACCGTAACGCGAAGAAGGTGAAAACCGCGAACGCCTAAACAATCAATCTGATATGGAGGGGAAAGGATGCCCGACAAACTAAAGCGAAGTTTTGTTCAGTCTGTGATGAACAGCTTTTTCCCTCCGATCATGATTTTACTCGCGCTTATGGTCGGTGCCGCGGCTTTGTGGTTGACTCCGAAAGAGGAAGACCCGCAAATCGTTGTGCCGATGGCTGATGTATTGGTTTCGGCTCCCGGACTAAGCGCTTCTCAAGTCGAAAATCAAATCACTGAACCATTAGAAAAGCTTGTTAGCCAAATTGACGGTGTGGAATACGTTTATTCTTCGTCAATGGAAGGTGCTGCGCAAGTCATCGTTCGTTTCTATGTCGGCGAAAACCGCGAAGATGCTTTGGTTAAGCTTTACAACAAACTCTATTCCAACCAAGACAAAGTTCCTCCTTCTGTCACTAACTGGCTTGTAAAGCCTGTTGAAATCGATGATGTACCCATTGTTGTTGCCGCAATTTATTCCACCGATCCAGACATTCTCGATCGCCATCAGTTGAGACGTATTGCAGACCAAGCCACGTTAGGCATTAAATCATTGGATGCCACCAACAAGGTGGAAGTGATTGGCGGTGAGCCGAGAAAAATCCAGATAGAGCTTGATTCCGTTGCGATGGCAAACTTCAAAGTAACCATCGATGACCTCGAACAGGCCATTCAGCTCAGTAATAGCAAAACCCAAGGCAAGAACGTTCGCGTAAACGGGCAAAATTACACATTGGAGTCGGGACGGTTTCTGACTAACGCCGAAGAGGTTGGCGACCTTGTTATCGCGGTGCTCAATGGCAAACCCGTTTATTTGAAAGATGTCGCGCGTATTTACGACGGTGAAGGTGAGGCAACATCCGATACTTGGTATCGCGATAAAAACCACGATGAAGCATACCCATCGGTGTTCATTTCTGTCGCTAAACAAAAAGGCTCGAACGCGGTTAACGTCGCTCAGTCTGTTCGGGATAAACTGGCGGCGCTTCAATCCGACCAGTTTCCTCCACAAGTTCAAGTTGCAGTCATTCGTGACTATGGCGAAACGGCGAATGCGAAAGTAAACAACTTGGTATCAAGCCTTGGCATCTCTATTCTAACGGTCGTGGTGTTTGTCGGTTTGTTCTTGAACTGGCGAAGCGCATTGGTGGTTGGTATCGCGATTCCGGTTAGCTATGGCGCCGCGCTCGGGATGGACTTGGCATTTGGCTATTCCATCAATCGAGTCACACTCTTTGCATTGATTTTGGCGCTAGGTTTGATCGTGGACGATCCGATCGCCAGTATCGACAACATTGAACGCTACCTCAAACGCAAAAATCTAACACGAACCAACGCGATTGTTCTCGCCATGGCAGAAATTCGTAGCGCCTTGTTAATGTCGACGGTCGCAATCGTGATCGTGTTTACGCCGATGTTTTTTATCACTGGGATGATGGGGCCTTACATGGCGCCATTGGCGTTCAACGTTCCGATCAGCGTTATCTTTAGTACCGTTGTCGCGTTTATGATCACGCCTTGGCTTGCCAAGAAGCTACTCAAAGGTGCTGAGGAAAACGGCCACTATGACATCCAATCTTCGCCGATGTATCGTTTTTATCGTGGTGTGTTGATTCCGCTACTTGAAAGCCGCAAGAAAGCGTGGCTTTTCCTTGGTTTGGTTGCTTTGTTGTTCGTCTTGGCAGCATTGTTGCCAGCACTTCGCTTAGTTCCACTCAAGTTGCTGCCTTATGACAATAAGAACGAGTTCCAATTGGTATTAAACATGCCAGAGTCTTCAAGCTTTGTGGATACCTCCAACGCGCTGTCGAGCTTTACGGACTATTTAATGATGGTGCCGGAAGTGACAAGTGTGTCGGGCTTTGCAGGCACCGCTTCCCCAATGGACTTCAACGGCATGGTGCGCCACTACTTTATGCGTAGCGAACCATACCAAGGCGAGCTTCGAGTCGTTCTTGCAGAGAAGAATCGCCGCTCAATGCAATCACACGAACTGGTGACACGACTCAGGGCGGACTTAGAACAGATTGCAGATAAGTTTGATGCTGACGTGCAGCTAGTCGAAGTGCCACCAGGCCCGCCTGTTATCGCCACCATTACGGCAGAAGTTTACGGTGATGAAGCGACGTCTTATGAAGATCTGATGATCCAAGCAGAGAAAGTCGCGGATAGGCTTCGCAAAGAACAGTTGGTTTCTGAGGTGGATACCAGCATCCAAGGTGATTTAGAAACGTGGCAATTCATCGTTGATCAAGAAAAAGCGGCGCTGTCTGGTGTTTCCGTTGCTGATATCAATAACACGCTTATTACCGCCGCGAACGCCAAAGTGCTCGGTTATATAGCCGATCCAAGAGAAGTGGACCCACTGCCTATCGAAGTGCAGCTCCGACGCGAAGACAGAGATAACCTGAATCAACTAGAGCAGCTTTATGTGCGAGGCCGTCCGGGCATTGCAAAAGTAGAATCCAATGGGGCGGTTGTGGATGCTCCTCAGCCTATCGTGCAGTTGTCTGAAGTCGGTCATTTTGTGAAACGCGCAGCGGACAAACCGATTTTCCATAAAAACCTCAAGCCTGTTGTGTATGTCTACGCTGAGGTAGTTGGGCGTGTCCCGGGTGAAGTGATTGCCGATGTGATGGCTGACCAAGATACAATTCACGCGAAAGAGGCGCATCGTCACTGGCAAGATCGCACGTACTTGAGCAATGGCGCTGGTGTCACTTGGAGCGTGCCAGACAACATCGGGGTGGTTTGGAGTGGCGAGGGGGAATGGAAAATCACAGTAGACGTATTCCGAGATTTAGGCATTGCTTATGGCGCTGCGCTGCTTGGCGTATTTGTGGTGATGTTGATTCAAACTGGTTTACCTGCGGTATCGGGCATCATCATGCTGGCGATACCCCTGACCGTGATTGGGATTATGCCGGGGTTCTGGATTTTGAATGTGTTAAGCAGTGACATCGGTAATTACCCGAACCCGGCGCTGTTCACGGCGACCGCGATGATCGGCATGATTGCGCTAGCAGGGATTGTGGTGCGTAACTCACTCGTTTTGATTGAATTTGTTCAGCAATCGCTGGCTGAAGGTCGTAGTTTACATGATGCGTTGATTGAATCTGGTGTTGTTCGTATGCGGCCAATATTGCTGACTGCGGGTACAACGTTACTGGGTAACGTCGTGATTACGTTAGACCCAATTTTTAACGGTTTGGCTTGGGCAATCATATTCGGTATTACCGCCTCGACCATCTTTACGCTGCTTGTGGTTCCGGTGGTTTATAACCTTGCATACCAAAACACCAAAGGACATGGATTACCTCAGATGGAGGAAGAGCAATGAAATTAGATACCAAATGGTTAGGCGTGATTCTGTTTGCCATACTCGCGCTTCTTTTTCTCTATATGGCTGGATTTTTTACAGAAAAGTTGCCGACCGAACATGACGCGAAAACTAACCAGATTGATGTAAATAATGCAGAGACACATCAACTGATGTTAACCAGCGAACCGGTTGTTCGAGAGTTTCCGGGCGTCGTCGTTGCAGAGCAGCACGCCGATATCGCGGCACGGTTAACGGCATCGGTGATGGAGGTATTGGTGAAGGTTGGCGATAGGGTGAAGCAAGGAGACGTGTTGGCGCGGCTAGAAAGCGATGATCTCGACGCGCGAGTTCGTCAAAGTGAGCAGGCTTTATCCTCTGCACAAGCGCAGCTCAATGCGGCGAGAAAGGAGTTTTCTCGTGTCAGAGCGCTTTTAAACAAAAAACTGATCCCTCAATCGCAATTTGACCAAGCGGAAAGTGCGTTGCAAACCGCACAAGCCAACTTCAATAAAGCTCAGGCGGCGGTCTCTGAGGCGGAAACGACCTTTGGCTACAGTATCATTACTGCACCGTTTGATGGCTTGATCACGCAAAAGCCCATCAACAAAGGTGATACCGCGACGCCGGGGGCTTTGCTTTTATCAATGTACAATCCAAACTCGTTAGAAATAGAGGTGAACTTTGCTGAGTCTGTCATGCCTTATGTGACTTATGATAAAGAAGTGGACGTTGTTTTTCCGTCTTACAATCTCAATGCGCAAGCGGCTGTAAAAGAAGTGACGCCGTCGGCAGATGCCAACTCGCGTAGTTATACCGTAAAGCTTCAATTTGAGCCGCTAACGGCTATCTATCCAGGTACATACGCCAAAGTCGCGTTGACCTTGACCGACGATGTTGTACTTCGCGTGCCAAAAGAGGCGGTTTACCAAGTTGGCCAATTGGACTACGTAAAAGTGGTGCAAGACAGCGGTGAGGTAGAAACTCGGCTTATTCAGCTTGGAGAGTTGGGGAGAGTGCGAACGGGGTTGAAGCAGGGTGACGTCGTACTGCTGAATCCAAGAGCGCTTTGATAGAACGGTTTCTTTTGTTAACTAGTTACTATCTAACAAACAACATAAAACAGCCCAGCATGATGCTGGGCTGTTTTGTTCGTTCAGTTAAGCGTTACCGTTGCGTTTACAGGACAATGGTCACTCAGTTTGTAATCCAAAACATCTTGTGAGCTGAACAGCGTTTGATGTGCGTTTTTCGCTTTTATTTGCGGGCTAACAATAATGTGATCAATCAAAGAGCGGAATTGGTGTGTTTTTCTTGGGTTCTTATTTGAGCGAACCTTGCAATCCGCTTTGGTATCTCGCGTTACCAATTGTGCATCGTTACCAAGCGTCATGATCGCCCACAACCAATCACGTTGATACGACAAGTTGTGATTGAAATCGCCCATTACGGCGTACTGCTCTTTTTTCTTTTCTCTCTCGCTCATCCACTTAGCAAGTGCTTCTCCTTGTTGGCTCAGTGTTTGGCAATTGCGGTTGTTTTTGTATGCTCCGCTGCATCCAGCTTTTAAATGCACAGAGAGCAGGTGAAGCTCGTCCTTTTGGTTTGGGTTAACGACGATGTAGCTGGCAAAGCGCAACTTGCTATTACCACGCGTGATCGCGAAGTCTGCTGGGTCAGACACTTCAATGTCTTTGCGTGCAGCAAAACCGGTGTACTGGTTGGTATCAGAAAACTGAAGGTGCTTATTGTTTGATTGAGCTCGATCAGAGAGGTAAATCGCGTAGCCATCTCCTACGGCTTTTTGAACGGCGGCTTTGGAGTCGACCTCTTGAAAGGCGATGATGTCGGCTTGAGTTTTATCCACATATTGGTTGAGTTTGACGAAATCGTCACTGGTTCTAGAAACCTTACCTCCATTTATAGACAGCCATTCTATATTCCAACTGGTTAAGTTGATGGAGTTTTGAGCAAGTGACGTTGAACTAAAAATTAATAAGGCAGTAACAAATAGTGATCGCATATTGGCTTGTTTCACTCCTGGATTTTAGCGTATTCCTTTCCAACCTTTATCCTATAAGCGCTCTAAAAAAAGCAAGTAGATTTCGTACCAATTTTGCAATTTTCATGGTTTTCTTCTCAACTGAGATCAGTACCAATAAGATCGATTTGTTCTTGTCCGCTAGCCGATCTTTATTGATCAAAATCAATGTTTTCAAGTGGTGCTTTTCGTTAAATACGCCACAATATATTGTGTTAGCAGAATAAAAAATAACCCCATATAGTGTGTTTGTGGATAACTCTGTGAGTATGCTGGGGTAAGGAGAAGAAAGTGAAACCAATCGTAATCAAGCGTGACGGCTCAAGAGCTCCGTTCAACAGGGATCGTATCCAAGCAGCAGTTGAAGCGGCAGCGGAAAACAAAGATAAAGATGTCGCCATTTATGCTCTTAATGTCGCTCTTGCTGTCGAGTTACAGCTAAAAGATCACGATGAAGTTCACATCCATGAGATCCAAGACTTAGTCGAGAATGAGCTCATGCAAGGCCCTTACAAAGCCCTAGCACGTTCTTACATTGAATACCGACATGACCGCGACATCGCTCGTGAAAAGCAAAGTGCACTAACTCGTGAAATCGAGGGTTTGATTGAAGAAAGTAACCTTGATTTGATCAACGAAAACGCGAACAAAGACGGCAAAGTTATCCCAACTCAGCGTGACTTGTTGGCTGGGATTGTGGCGAAGCACTACGCGAAAACGCACATCCTGCCTCGTGATGTGGTTCAAGCACACGAAGTGGGTGACATTCACTACCACGATCTGGATTACGCCCCATTCTTCCCGATGTTTAACTGTATGCTTATCGATTTGAAAGGCATGCTAACGCACGGCTTCAAAATGGGTAATGCAGAAATCGATACGCCTAAATCGATTTCAACTGCGACTGCCGTAACGGCGCAAATTATTGCTCAAGTGGCTAGCCATATTTATGGCGGTACAACTATCAACCGTATTGACGAAGTGTTAGAACCTTACGTCATCACGAGCTATGAAAAGCATTTAGAAATCGCGAAAGAGTGGAACATTGCTGAGCCAGAAGAGTTTGCTAAAGCGCGCACAGAGAAAGAGTGTTACGACGCATTCCAATCTCTGGAATACGAAGTAAACACATTGCACACGGCGAATGGGCAAACCCCATTCGTAACGTTTGGTTTTGGTCTTGGTACAAGCTGGGCGTCTCGTCTTATTCAGCAATCGATTTTGAAAAACCGTATCGCTGGTCTTGGCAAAAACCGTAAAACCGCCGTATTCCCTAAATTGGTGTTCGGTATTAAAGACGGTCTAAACCACAAATCAGAAGATCCAAACTACGACATCAAGCAACTTGCGCTTGAGTGCGCGTCTAAGCGTATGTACCCAGACATTCTTAACTACGACAAAGTCGTGGAAGTAACGGGTTCATTCAAAACACCTATGGGTTGTCGTAGCTTCCTAGGTACTTACGAAGAGAATGGCGAACTTATCCATGAAGGTCGTAACAACCTTGGTGTAGTTAGCTTGAACTTGCCACGTATCGCGCTTCGCGCAAAAGGCAGCGAAGCGAAGTTCTATGAACTGCTTGATGATCGTCTACGTCTTGCTCGTAAAGCACTAGAAACACGTATTTCTCGTCTAGAGAACGTAAAAGCGCGCGTTGCACCAATTCTATATATGGAAGGTGCATGTGGTGTGCGCTTGAAAGCGGACGATTCGATTGCAGAAATCTTCAAAAACGGCCGTGCATCAATTTCTCTAGGTTACATTGGCGTGCATGAAACTATCAACGCGTTGTTTGGTACTGAAGCGCACGTTTACGATGATGCCGTATTGCGTGAAAAAGCGGTCGCGATCATCAAACATCTAAAAGATGCGGTGAATCAATGGGCTGACGAAACTGGCTATGGCTTTAGCTTGTACGCAACACCAAGTGAAAACCTATGTAGTCGTTTCTGCCGCATCGACACCAAAGAGTTTGGTTTGATTGAAGGCGTAACAGACAAAGGTTACTACACCAACAGCTTCCACTTGGATGTTGAGAAGAAGGTTAACCCTTACGACAAGATCGACTTCGAGATGCCTTACCCAGAAATCTCAAGCGGTGGCTTCATCTGTTACGGTGAATTCCCGAACATGCAACGTAACGTAGAAGCGCTAGAAAACGTGTGGGACTACAGTTACACCCGCGTTCCTTACTACGGAACCAACACTCCGATTGATGAGTGTTACGAATGTGGTTACACCGGCGAGTTTGAATGTACAAGCAAAGGCTTTACTTGCCCAAGTTGTGGCAACCACGATTCAACCAAAGTATCGGTGACACGTCGCGTATGTGGCTACTTGGGCAGCCCAGATGCACGTCCGTTTAACTTCGGCAAACAAGAAGAAGTTAAACGTCGAGTGAAACACCTATAAGGTTAATTACCACTCGATTCAACACTTTGAAAATCAACCTGCTTTAGGTTGATTTTCTTTTTCGCGATAACAAAGAGACGCATTATGAACTACCACCAATATTATCCAATTGACGTTGTTAACGGACCGGGTACACGCTGCACATTGTTTGTGTCGGGCTGTGTACATCAGTGTCGTGGCTGTTATAACCAGTCGACGCAACGCTTGGATTCGGGAGTGTTGTTCACGCAAGAAGCGGAAGACAAGATCATCAATGACTTGAATGACACGCGCATTAAGCGTCGCGGTTTATCGTTGTCGGGCGGAGATCCGCTTCATCCTGCTAATGTGCCTCATATTTTAAAGATCGTGAAAAGGGTGAGAGAAGAGTGTCCCGGTAAAGACATCTGGGTTTGGACAGGCTACACGCTGGCTGAACTGGATGACGCGCAAAGAGAAGTGGTGCAATACATCGATGTTTTGATTGATGGTAAGTTTGAACAAGACAAGAAAGACCTCAATCTCGAATGGCGTGGCAGTTCAAACCAAATCATTCATCGCTTTACGGATATTTAATCAAGCATTCTCCAAACATAAAAAGGGCTCACACGTGTATCACGGGTGAGCCTTTTGGTGTGAGTTCGTTAGTGTATTTCCAGTTACGCTGTCACCGTTTGGTCATCCTCGACCATATTATTTATCCAACATTTAGATTGGATACGATAAGTCGTCAGTACGCCTTTCACAAATTCTTCAGCTAGCAGAGACATCAAGACAAAATACAAAGGCAACCCGAGTACCATACCAGTGTAATAGGTAAGGGGAATACCAATAGCCCACTGACCAAACGTATCAATAAAAATGCTGTAGCGAATATCTGCGCCGCTCTTTAGTACGCCGCCAATCCCTACCATGTTAAACACTCTCAAAATCATACCCAGCGCCATGACTAAGCATACGTTGAGTGCCATTTCTGCATCGGTTAATGGGCTCAGTACTAATAGATGATGAATCAAAGGCGAGCTCAACCACACTAGGAAAAACAATAAGGTGGCTAAGATTGCGCTGGTTAACACATACCACCACGCTGTTTTCTCGACCCGATCATAATGTTTTGCGCCAATATCATTCCCAAGAAGAACGGATGCAGCGACCGCAAATCCCATAAAGGTTGAAATCAGTACACCTTCAATCGGTGATAAGAATGAGATGATCGCAAGTTCTGAAACGCCCAATTGACCATAGATGATGCTGTAAACGATCAGTCCACCAGTCCAGAGCGCATCGTGGACTAGCATGGGTAGAGAAACCTTAAAGTATTTTTGACGATACTGCTTTAAACGGCCTTGCGCCCAATCGAACTTGGTCGGAATAAGGTATGCGTAGCGTTTACAGAAAAAGTAAATCAACACTGCCGTTTGGAAAAATCGAGAAACAAAGCTGCCAACGGCTGCACCAAATACGCCCCATTGAGGGAAGCCGAATAAACCGAAAATCAAAACATAATTAAGCACGACGTTCACGACAATCGCGGAGATACTAACGTTGGTTGCCATTTTGGTTTGGCCTACGGAGCGCAATACCGCTTCTATTGGCACCACTATCGCGGTTGCAATGAGGCTAAAGCCCGTAATCACAAGATAATCACGCGCATAAGTGACGTATTCAGGATCGTCTGACATGAAAGAGACGATCTCTTCATCAAAAATCGCATAAAGAACGATAAACGGCAGCGTCACCAAAATTGAAATAAACCAAGATTGCGCCAACGTTCTGCGAATTCCGGCTAGGTTTCCTGAGCCGTAGTATTGAGAAGCAAGTATGGTAACTGCACCGCACAGGCCAAAGACAACCGCTAGGTTGAAGAAAAAGATACGATTTCCAACACCAACTGCAGCCGTTGCGGATTCGCCGAGTTGGCTCACCATGAAAATATCCACGACGCCGAGTAACGCAAAAAGCATGGATTGAAGTGAAACAGGAAGGCCAATCGCAATCAGCTTTTGCCAAAATGCTTTATCGATGTATTCACGTGTTAAGAGCATCGCATTTCTCCTTAAAGATTAATGCGAGTAGTTTATCCCTATGATTTGGCGGTGTATTTTTCAAAGGCATCCAAAACCTTTGTAAAACTCTCCACTAGTGTATATGTGAGCCAATAAATCATGGAAGATAAACAAGAACGCTACGCGATTTCAGAAAAAACCTATCAAGAGTTTATTGATCACAGTCGAGTACTGGCATTGGAGGAGAGAGGCATTGTGCAGTGCGGAATTGCAACCTGTCGTGACTTCTTCTCTGTTTATCGTAAAAACCAAAAAAAACACATGCTGCTTTACACCGTGCGCGGTAAAGGTTGGTTAGAAAGTGGGGCGTGTCGATATGATTTGGAGCCTGGCTCGTTGATCACGGTGCCTGCAGGTGTTGAAAACGGTTTTGGTATGGAAGAGGAACCCTGGCAGATCGCATGGCTTTTTCTTACTCCTGATAGAGCATGGCCAATGATAGAAAGTAATATTAGTTACCAGCTCACATCTGCACCTGAGGTGATGTATGCGTGTATCCAAACGTTGTTACGCAGTATTAATCTTCCTATTGATTATGGTGGTGCGGTTGGTGCACATAGCGTGGCTCAGTTAGAGCTGATGTTAAACATGCCGCCCTCAGAGTCGATATCACGCAGCCAATTGAGGCTTCGGCGCGTATTCGATCTTGTCCAGCGTCAGCTGCATAAGGATTGGAGTGTCGAGCAAGTGGCAGCTTTATATCCATGTTCGGAGCCACATTTGCACCGTCTGACTCAAAAGCAGTTTGGTCGAAGCCCGATGGCACATTTAACACGTATGCGCATGGAATATGCTGCTAGGCTGCTTCGTTCAACAGAATGGCCGATTCAACATATTGGAGAGATTGTCGGGTACCCAACCAGCGCAAACTTTAGTACGCGCTTCAAAGCGTGGTCGAGCATGACGCCAAGAGAGTTTAGAAAAAACGGTAGAGTGGATTGGTACGACGAGGAGTGAATCGTTCTTTTTATAACCGATAGAGCGCACAAAACTTATCGTAACCCAGAATTTTGTTCTCTAATTGATGAAATAAGTGAAAAATCATTTCGCCATTTTTTGCGATGGTGTTAACGTGAGGTTCGGTACTTGAATTTCAAAGGGTTATGACTTTCATGTTTTCTAATCTCCCAACTCCCGTATTAGATCCTATTTTATCTCTATCCGTTGCATACCGTAACGATGACCGTCCAAACAAGGTTGACCTTGGTATTGGCGTCTATAAGAACAGCGCAGGCGAAACGCCGATCATGAAAGCCATTCAAATGGCGCAGGATGTCGTTGTTGAAACTCAAAAAACCAAATCTTACGTTGGTCTTGCGGGTTGCGAAGAATTTAATAAAAGCATGATCGATTTGCTACTGACGGGAACGTCAGCAATGGATCGTGTTGCTGCCATTCAAACGCCAGGTGCAAGTGGTGCGCTGCGTATGTTAGGTGACCTAATGAAGGTCGCACAGCCAGATACGACGGTTTGGATTTCAAACCCTAGCTACGTAAACCATAAACCAGTGATGGAAGCGGCAGGTCTTAAAGTTAAGTTCTACCATTACTTTTCTCCAGAAACGAAACAAGTAGACACAGCAAAAATGATGGATGATCTTGCGAAAGCAGGGCCTTCCGATGTTGTATTGCTGCATGGTTGCTGTCACAATCCAACAGGCGCAGATATCGATTTTTCTGCTTGGCAAGCCATTACGGAATTGTCACAGAAGAACGGTTTCACCCCATTTGTTGATATTGCCTACCAAGGCTTTGGTGATGGCTTAGAGGAAGACGCAAAAGGGCTTCGCTTCATGGCAGATAACGTTGAAGAGATGTTAATAACGACGTCATGTTCGAAGAACTTTGGCCTATATCGCGAGCGCACAGGTGCGGCGATTGTCGTTGGTAAGAACATGCAAGACGTGACGAATGCAAAAGGCAAGTTACTGACGTTAGCGCGTTCTACTTACACGATGCCACCCGATCATGGAGCGGCTTTGGTTAAGACGATTCTTCAAGATGACAACCTGACTTCCGTTTGGAAGCAAGAGTTGAGTGAAATGCAACATCGTTTGGTTAGTCTTCGTCAAAGTTTGTGTAACGAATTGAGAAACAACCATAATACCGATCAATTTGACTTCATTGAGGGTCACAAAGGCATGTTTACTGTGCTAGGCTTTAGTGAAAACCAAATGGCGCAACTGCGTGGAGATTATGGCATTTATGGTGTTGGCGATGGTCGAATTAACATCGCTGGACTTACCGAAACTCATATTCCATACGTAGCGGACGCAATTAAGAAAGTATCTCAAGCTTAATTGGAGTGTGGATGAAAAACTGGAAACTGATTCTGCCGCTTATGATGAGCGGCAGTTTAATTGCTTGTACGTCAACTCAAACGACGCCGGAACCTGTTGAGCCTGAGTCGCCGAAGGTCGAAGAACCTGTCAAAGTAGAGCCAGAAGTGAAACCAAAGGTCGATCCAACGCCTGAGGTGGAGCCTAAGCCTGAAGTAAAACCTGAGAAAAAGCCCGAGCCAAAACCGACAAAACCAGCCAAAGTGACAAAGACACCAGACGGCATGTTGATTCTTGGTTCTGAAGAGTGGGTTTACGTTCCTGAAATTGATCAAACCTTCAAAGCTAGGGTTGATACAGGGGCGACAACATCATCAATTAGCGCGACAGACATTGTTCCGTTTGAGCGTGATGGTAAAGATTGGGTTCAGTTTAAGATCGACTTGGGCGATAAAGAAACTAAAGAGTTTAAAGTACCTGTAGAGCGCTGGGCTAAAATCAAGCAGTCATCGTCAGAAGAGGTGGATAAACGAGCGGTAGTAAAAGCGTATATTACCGTCGGTGACCACAAAGAAAAGACAGAGTTTACGTTAGCTGAGCGTGGGCATATGAAGTTTCCAATTTTACTTGGTCGAAGCTTTTTTAGAGATATCGCCGTTGTGGATGTATCGAAAAAGTATGTCCAAGATAAACCTAAAAAATCCGGCAAAAATTAATGCCTTATTACTAGTTCCGGCTAACAATCGGTACTTAACAAAAATGGCCTCCGAAACCGGAGGCCATTTTTATTGAATCACACACTTGTTAATGCAGTTGCTTAGTTACTTAATTAAAATGCAAAACGAGCAGACATCACAATTTGTTGGCCATAGACACCATTATTTTTGAAATCCGCGCCAAGTGATAGTTGCTGAGTAGAGTGGAATCTTGCGCCAAAATTATAAACGGTATTGGAATCGTCGTTATCCATTATTTGACCGATACGGGCATGTAGCTCAACATTTTGCATGAACCAAATACGAGTACCAATATTCACCTCAGTGCGCCACTCGTCACCCACTTTATCACTGCCGTTTTCTTTAATGTTGTGTACCAACATTTGGCCATAAATATCCGCAAATTGGCCTGCTGGGCCGTTAAAGCCAATACCACCAGCAATGTCCCAGTCTCCGCTAAACTCACTGTCTGCGCGAGCAATGAAGTGGGTGTTTTCTGTAAAGTAGGTATTGAACTCGCCACCAAATGTACCAGGGCTAGTGCCCATGCGAAATTCCATCGTGTTGTAGTTGAAATTATTTGCATGTGCGGAAAGTGGCAAAACAGCGCACAAACCAAAGGCTGCAACCTTTAGAGCTTTACCTCGCATGGTGTCTCCGGGCAAGATGATTAAAATGAACAAAAAAATGGTCTGCAAAAAGCAGACCAAGATTGATAAAGCTATCATTTTAAGTGCTTGCCGTCACCATTTAGCTGTAATGCTCACCACATCATGCTGATATCCAAAGCAATCGGGGTTGTTTTACATGATCACCAGTTGCTCGACTTCAATTTCTGGCTTATTTCCGCCTTCAAATTCACCAAACAGACGGACTTTAGTCGTGTGATCAATCGGAGTGTTTAGCTGAATATCGTCATCGAATTCCACCATCACTTCACCGGAGCCGTCGCTAAAGACAAACTTATCCGCGCGAACTTGACGTAATAAGTTACCTTCAACGACTACATCTTTTTCAGTAAACATATTGGAGTCGTTTAGCAAGGCGTCCAATTTTTCCACAGTGACAGGACCATTAAATTGCAAGTTTGATTGGTTTTGAGCGTGATCTTTCGCGAATGCGATAGAAGGAGCAATAACTAAGGCGGCGATTGTTGCGATAATTGTATTCTTTTTCATGTTACATCCTCATCGGTTTGTTTTGATGGGTTCATTAAAACAGAGCTTGTTTGAACCAATGATGATTTCAACATTCATATTCTATTCATTTGCTTGAGTAAGTGGGGACGATGACGTTATGATTGCTCATCTTCCTCCATTCCTTACAAATGTTCATGAAATCAGCGATCCCATCTTTAATGGTTCAAGGCACCACTTCGGATGCCGGAAAAAGTGTCCTTGTGGCAGGTTTATGCCGTGTATTAGCGAGAAGAGGGATAAACGTTGCCCCATTTAAGCCACAAAATATGGCACTAAATAGTGCAGTAACCAGAGATGGCGGTGAAATAGGTCGAGCTCAGGCAGTTCAGGCACAGGCGTGTAATATTGAGCCAACCGTGCATATGAATCCGGTTTTGATTAAACCTAACAGTGATACAGGTGCTCAGATCATTTTGCAGGGCAAGGCAATTTCAAATATGGATGCGGCTGGCTTTCATGATTACAAGAAAGTTGCGATGGATACGGTGTTAGATTCCTTCTCTCGTCTGACTCAAGAATTTGATTCGATCATGATCGAGGGTGCAGGGAGTCCTGCTGAAATCAATTTACGTGAAGGCGATATCGCGAACATGGGTTTTGCGGAGGCCGCTGATGTTCCGGTGATCATTGTTGCTGATATTGATCGTGGTGGTGTATTTGCGCATTTGTACGGAACACTCGCGTTACTTTCTGAATCTGAACAAGCGCGAGTAAAAGGATTTGTTATCAACCGTTTTCGAGGTGATATTCGTTTATTGCAATCGGGCCTCGACTGGCTAGAAGAAAAAACAGGCAAACCTGTACTCGGCGTGCTTCCTTTTCTTCATGGTTTGAATTTAGAAGCAGAAGAC
Source organism: Vibrio sp. V43_P6S15P86 (assembly GCF_009904725.1). Lineage (NCBI taxonomy): Bacteria > Pseudomonadati > Pseudomonadota > Gammaproteobacteria > Vibrionales > Vibrionaceae > Vibrio > Vibrio sp. V43_P6S15P86. The sequence goes on along the minus strand of NZ_WXWT01000012.1, from coordinate 7,381 downwards.
GCGATCACCGCGCAGCAAGAGTTGCACTCTGAGGTAAAACTGAATGTCGTTGTGCCTGTTTTAACCCGGATTAGTAATCATACTGATTTTGATGTGTTGCGATTGAATCCCGACATCAATCTACGTTATGTAGGCAAAGGCGAGAAAATAGATAAAGCCGACCTTGTTATTTTGCCTGGGACCAAATCAGTTAGAGACGACTTAGAGTATCTAAGAAGCCAAGGGTGGGATAAAGATATCTTACGTCATATTCGTCTTGGTGGAAAAGTGATTGGTATCTGCGGTGGCTACCAGATGCTTGGAAGCTTGATTGATGATCCAAATGGCGTCGAAGGCCAGCCGGGTCAAAGCGAAGGGCTTGGCTTATTAGACATCACCACGACGCTAACTAACAGCAAACAGCTTACAAATACTCAAGCACAGCTTTCTCTTAATGGCAAAACAGCCAATGTAAAGGGTTATGAAATCCACGTAGGAAAAAGTGAAGTGCAGGGCGTTCAACCTCTTACATTGAGTACCGGTGAAGCAGAGGGGGCTATCAGCAAGTGTGGCCAAATCATGGGAACATACCTTCACGGGTTCTTTGATGAGGCAGATGTCTTAAGCCTGGTGTCAGAGTGGGTAAACGGCACTCAAATCAAACAACAAGACTTTGAAGAGTTAAAGGAACAAGGAATTAATCGTATTGCAGATGCGATAGAACAACATATGAACCTTGATTTTTTGTTTAAATAGCACATTAACTGATTGAACTTTCTACCCAAATAACCAGTTCTTTCGCTTGCCTTGTATTGGAGTTTCTCTATGAAAGCATGGAAAACGCATGCTTGCCTCGCGGCAATATTAAGCATTTCATTTTCAGCTAACGCAGCTACGAACCTCAAAGTGTATGCGGCGTCTTCGATGACGAATGCGATCGACGAAATCGCACAAAACTTTGAAGAAAAGTATGACGTTTCTATCACTCCCGTTTATGGTGGTTCTTCTTCTATCGCTCGACAAATTATCAACGGCGCACCAGCGGATATATTTATTTCTGCGAATACAAAATGGATGGATTATTTGGTCGATAAAGACGTTATTTCTCGTGACAATGTCACAAGCTTGGTGCGCAATAGCTTAGTGTTGATTGCTCCTCAGTCTTCAGAATTAACCTCATTTAACTTCTCTGATGCAACAGCATGGGAAAAGGCATTGCATGGAAATCGCCTTGCGTTAGGCAATCCGACGTCAGTGCCTGCTGGTATGTACGCGAAAGAATCACTGACTACACTGGGTGTATGGAAAGAGATCCAAACTCAAATCGCACCAGCAAAGAATGTGCGCCTAGCTTTGGCGTTGGTTGAACGTGGGGAAGCACCTTTAGGCGTGGTCTACAAAACCGATGCGCAGTTAACCGACAAAGTCAAAATTGTTGGTGAATTTGCGAGTGATACGCATGCGGCTATTGTTTACCCGGCTGCAATTGTGAATGATTCTACTGAGTCCGAGCAGTTCTTCCAGTACCTAAAATCGGACGAAGCCGCACGCGTTTTTGCTCAATATGGCTTTCAGCAATAAACCGGCTTTCAATCATAGGAACAAAGCGTGACAGAACTGGAATACCAAGCCTTAATGTTAAGCCTCAAAGTGGGCGCGTACGCAGTACTTTGGCTCATTCCTCTCGGCGTTTTTCTTGCTTGGCTACTTTCTCGAAAAACGTTCTTCGGTAAATCGATCCTCGATAGCTTAATTCATTTACCACTGGTATTGCCGCCAGTGGTTATCGGCTATTTGTTGTTGATTTCTCTTGGGCGGCAAGGGTTTCTTGGAAAGTGGCTCTATGAACATGTAGGGCTAGTCTTTAGCTTTAATTGGAAAGGAGCAGTAGTCGCTTGTATTGTGGTGGCCTTGCCTTTGATGGTTCGGTCTGTGCGGTTAAGTTTAGAGAACGTTGACCCTAAACTGGAACATGCCGCTTCAACGTTAGGCGCTTCTCCTTTAAAAGTTTTTCTCACCATTACGTTACCACTGACCATTCCCGGAATTATTACTGGGACGATGCTGTCCTTTGCTCGTAGTCTTGGTGAGTTCGGGGCGACGATCAGTTTCGTCTCTAACATTCCGGGAGAGACCCAAACGATTCCACTGGCAATGTACAACTTTATTGAAACGCCAGGCGCGGAAATGCAGGCGGCTCGCCTATGCATCATTTCTATCGTGCTAGCTTTGTCTACATTAATGATCTCTGAATGGCTAAATCGCAAAGCGGCAAGTCGATTGGGTGCGAAGTAATGACGATTAAAGTTCAATTTAAACAAATGCTTGGTGATACTGATTTCGATATTAAACTTGAGTTACCTTGTAACGGAATTAGCGCTTTGTTTGGGCGATCTGGTGCGGGAAAAACCACGTTAATTAATATCATCAGCGGATTAGTTGCACCAAAGCAGGGACATGTTGCGATTGGTGATCACGTTTTGTTTGATAGTGAACAGGGGGTCAACTTACCAACACACAAGCGCGGCATTGGTTACGTGTTTCAGGATTCACGTTTATTTCCTCACTATTCGGTTCAAGGCAATTTGTTGTATGGCGTTAAAGAAAAAGATGACGAGTACTTTGATGCAGTCACCGAACTCTTGTCTATCAAACCGTTACTAAAGCGCTTCCCGATCTCACTGTCTGGTGGTGAAAAGCAACGTGTTGCGATTGCGCGCGCATTACTATCAAAACCCAACTTGCTTTTGATGGATGAACCACTTGCGTCGCTTGATATGCCGAGAAAACGTGAGGTGATGCCATTTCTGGAGGAATTGTCGGATAAGGTTAATATTCCGATTATCTATGTCACGCATAGCCTGCAGGAGATCTTAAGGCTCGCTCAACACCTCGCTATTATCGATCAAGGTAAAATTACGAGTTCAGGTAAGCTTGAAGACGTGTGGGCTTCTCATGCGATGCGTCCATGGCAGTCTTTCTCGGATCAAAGCAGCTTATTTGAAGGCCGAATTGCTGAGCATCATGAGCGCTATGCGCTGACTTGTGTCAGCCTTGCACCCAATGCATCACTATGGGTGCAAAAGATTGATGGTGAGCCAGAGACGCCAATTCGCTTACAAGTGCGTGCCAACGACGTTTCTATTACGCTAGAGCAACCTAAGGCGACTTCTATTCGAAATATCCTGCCTGCGACGGTCGATTCAATCGAGGTGTTTAACGCGGCTGATGATAAACAGAGTATTAATGTATCGTTAAAGCTAGATGAGGGATGTTATTTGTGGGCAACGATAACACCTTGGGCGCTTGATGATCTCGACTTAAAGGCAGGTGATATTGTATTCGCACAAATTAAAGGTGTCAGTGTCACGCAAAAAGACGTGGCATTAGCGCCGCATTAATCATTTAAAGCTACGCACGCTTAATGATCAAAAAAGGCCGCAAACGCGGCCTTTATTTTGTCGGAAAAACGTTATTTTGCGAACACTTCTTTGAATTCGCGTTTAAGAAGTGGGTCGCGACGTGCTTTCTTAAGTTGCTTAACCATGTCTTTCACGCAGTTGTGAAGCACATTATCAAGTAATTGAGCGCGGTATTCTTCTTTATCTTCATCTGTCATGTTTTCTGGCAGATTAAGAGTAGGGAATTCTTCCATCACGTTGATACCAGCAAATGCTTGGCCAACAGAAACTAGAGCATGAAATTGCTCGAAGTTATCTAGAATGTTCTGAGCACTTGCAGGCATTTCGTCCCAAGACTCACGCACTGCTTCTTCAGACACTTCATGGATAGAGGTAACCATTTCGAACATTTGCTCTGGAACTTCGTCAAACTCAATAACTTTACGTAGTTCAGGAGAAATAGTTGCTAGATCGATTTTTTTGCTTTCGCTGTTAGTTGCTTCTGACATGGTGTGTCTCTCATTACAAAAAGGCGGGAATATTAATACCAAATGCATCAAATAGCTATACCCATGTGTCCGCAAGATGACCAGAACACGTGAGTTTGTTGAACTAACGTTCGTTGGTCATGTTTTGGTAGGGCAATTCTCAGTGTAACCGTTATAGACAATTGATTCCGTGATATTTAAACAAAAATATAGCACTTAATTATGAGTCGAATGCAACAACTCTATGAGTATGGTATATGTTTAATAAAGACAAAATAAGAAATGGAACGCGTTATGCAACCGACAGGGACATCAATGCGAATCCTTCTGGTTGACGATGTTCAGCTAGATAGGATGCAGTTGGCTATTCGTCTTAAGCAACTTGGACATATTGTAAAAGCGGTGGGTAGTGGGCTAGAAGCACTAAACACCTACGAGAGTTTTGATCCTGAACTGGTATTACTCGATATATCGATGCCAGATATGAACGGTTTTGAAGTCTCTCTTCATATCAGAGAAACCTTTCCCGATTGGATCCCAATAATTTTCCTGAGCAGTCACGAAGAGCCAGAAATGATTGCAAAAGCCATAGAGGCCGGCGGTGATGATTATTTAATTAAACCCGTAGATAAACTCGTACTGAACTCTAAGCTTATCGCAATGCAGCGTATTGCCCATATGAGACGAGAGCTTAAACAAGCGACAGCTCAATTGGAGAAAGTGAATCAACTTTTGACCCAGCAAGCGAATGAAGATGGCTTAACCAAACTCTATAACCGTCGTTATATCGATCATAAGTTAGAATCGATGGTTGCATGGCATGGCCGTCACAACATGCCAATGGCTTTGATTTTATTGGACGTCGATTTTTTCAAACCGTTTAATGATAATTATGGTCATATAGAAGGAGATCGTTGCTTGCAAGCCATTGCGAACCAACTTAAAGCAACATTTTGTCGCTCTGGCGAATACGTAGGGCGTTATGGCGGAGAAGAGTTTGTGGTGTTACTGGGTTGCACAGACGCCCAAACTGCAGAGAGAGAAGCAGAACGTATACAAGAGGCCATGTATTTTCTGGATTACCCACATGAGTATTCTAGCGTGTCCAATAGGGTGACAGTGTCACAGGGTGTTTTTGTTTTTCAACCAACGGGAAAAGAGCAGCAGTCTGATTTGTATGCGACGGTGGATAGAGCGTTGTATACCTCAAAATCTTTAGGAAGAAATACACATACGGTGGTAAATGCAAGTTGAAACAAGCTGTTATCAATAGTTACGCCTTAGCTACACTGTCACTTTTTTCATTATGTTCTAAGGCTAATTCGATTCAAGATCAGATACAAAAAGAGTATGAAAGGAACTTTGCTATTGGGATCGTTCTGTCAGATAGCGATGTCTTTACGGTAGGATTTCATGATTTCGATCCGAACGAATACTTCAACATAGATAACGAAGACATTGGTACTCAAGATTCGGTTGATCTCAGAAAGAAGATCGCAGTATCAACGCTACCATTTAGTTTTGATTTGTTTGAACAAGAGGGAATGCGAACTCACTACCTATTGAATGGCCGAGTTTATGCCTTAAGTACAGAGCAAGATGTGTATGTAGACCAAAAAGGACAGATTCCAGATAAAAGTAAAGAGTTAGTCATGGGCGGATATATTGAGTTTGCTGGAGAAAAATACCTCACTGATAAGCTAACGCTTAGTGGCGCAATCGGCTCACACTTAATGTACTATCAAAACGATTATAGTTATCGTAGTAATGCACTGAATGACCTAAAACCATTTCTAGAAGGTGTATACCTAAACACCAGTGCTTGGGCCGTTGTCGGAGAAGTCAACACAAAGCTTAAATACCTAGAGCATGAATCGTGGGGGAAATGGTACCTCTGGTCGGCTCCTCACTATTTTTATGGCACTGGCTGGGGTAAAGCAAATAATGGTGATATTGGCAATCCGGAAGGCTGGTATTGGGTCAATGGAATAAAGGTGTTTTATGATTTTACCCACATCGGAGATACTGTGCAGTCAGTGTATTCGAGCTTCAATCGAGTTGATATTGGTGGTGATACAAGAAAACCCATGAATACTGTGCACTACTACGAAGCCAGTGTTGGATGGTTAATGACACCACCATTTGACTCCGATTGGATAGATAATATCGGGATCGGATTAACGATCAATTATGGCAGTGCGTTAAAAGGAGGAAGCTTAGTCTTGTTCTTTAATCAAGATTAGTCAGCTAACTTTCGCTCTGGGGTATTAATGAAGCCTCACGCAATTGCGTCCAGCTTTTTTCGCTTTGTAAAGCGCTTCGTCCGCTAACTTAATCACGTCCTGAGGTGCTTGCCCATTTCTGCTGTCGGCCGCTCCGAAACTTGCGGTAACATAGACCGACTTTCTCCTCGAACTGTCGTTACCACGCTTTTTTTGGCCTTGTTTATGGTTATCTGGGCGGGATTCTTCATCACGTAAAATCATCTCATACTCTGCGATGGATTTACGTGCTTCTTCTAAAAACTCTTTACACTCACCTGCGTACTTGCCTTTAAAGACGATGGTAAATTCTTCTCCGCCAAACCGGTATACTTTTGCGCCACCGGGAGTTTTAGTTAGACACGAAGCGACCATTTTTAATACGTCATCACCCGTATCGTGACCGTAGGTATCGTTAAACTTTTTAAAGTGGTCAACATCAAGCATTGCGATCGTGAACTTTTTGCCCATGTGTTTTAAGTCAAGGTCGAGTGCGCGTCTACTCGGGATACGCGTTAAGCTATCTGTGAAAGCCAACTGATGGCTCGCAGAGGCTGCATAAATAATGATAAGCAACCCCGTTAGCGTAAACATGGTGCTAGATATGTATTGCACATCAAAGAAAATGAACGTCGCGGACGCCAGCACCATTGCAGAGTAGGTCATCGCATGGATGATTTCATTCTTCTTTAAAACAAGAATTCCGAGGAAGCAGACAATACCCACACAATATAAAACTAGAATAAAAGGTAGTTTAGAAACCGTAGGTACGATAAATAAAATGCCGCTTGTCCATTGTTCAAACCCACCTTCAACGTAATACGCTAACGTAAGGTAAGACCAAAGAACGAACATCGTTAACATCAAGAGGTAAGTAAACATGGCTCTTGAGTCGAAACCGTCTTTACTAAACAAAAATACCGCAAGAAATGAAACAGGAAGTAGCGTGGCTAAAATGGTCAGCTCAAGTAAGGCTGTACCACTTTGAAGTGGGACTTGTAGCCTGTGCTGTATCACGAAATAGGCCAGTAACATCGCTAAGCAAACCATTGACTCCCGACCTTGCTTAAATGAATAGCAAAGGAGCAGTGCACAGCCTAACAGTATGTACGGCAAATTTGCGGCAATACCCCAGTTTGACTGAGTCATCTGAATGATGTTGTTCATGCTCGAACTCACTAATCCCAGCAACATAAATGGGAAAAGGAACCTAAAGCCTGATGAAGTCATTGATGATGAGGACATCTATTAC
>NZ_WXWT01000033.1:0-6652 GCF_009904725.1 Vibrio sp. V43_P6S15P86 | reverse complement strand
GAAATGGATAGCATGACGTGCTTAAGGATGGGCAAAACACAACCTCAATAATTAACAGGCAGTGAAATACAATGTTTAAAAAAACATGGCTAATGACAGCCCTTCTAGCAACATGTTCTGTTGCAAACGCAGCTCCTTACGTTGGCGCATCGGTAGGTCAAGCATCGTTTGGTGATGTTAATGGCTCTATCAATGGTGGTGGTACCAACGCTAGCACTAAGCTTAAACTTGAAGATGACTCAAGCCTTTCAGGTAAAGTATTTGGTGGTTACAAATTCAACGAATACATTTCTCTAGAAGCAGCCATTGGTGGCTACGACGCTTTAGACGGCAAAGTTGTTACTGTTGGTGATATGAAGTATCTATCGATTCAACCAAAGGCGACTCTACCTATTGGTGATCGTTTCAACCTTTTTGCTAAAGCTGGTCTTTCTTACTTCAATGCTGAATTCAAAATTAGCAACTCTGTGATTGACGGTAGCGCAGGCCATACCACCATTTCTGACAGCACTGTGACAGGCATGTACGGTTTAGGCGCAGAGTTCGCTATTACAGAAAACTTTGCTCTACAAGTTGAATGGGAATACATGATGCCTGAGCTAGACATTGCGAAATTTGGCAATGAAAAAGTAACGGTTGATGCAGACATCAACGTGTTCTCTGTAGGTATGAGTTACCGCTTCTAAGAATACTTATTCAAGTTACCTCTTGGCTTAGTAAACGTTTTTGACTTCTGTTGGTCGAGCTGAGTCCAAGCTTTGAATTTGTTTAGATATAGCACAGGAAGTTTAGTTGCTAAGCGTCCTGTGCTATTTTTTTGCTTTGGAATAACTCTTAGGAATCTTTGTGAACGATGTCAATCTTAGGTATCTGGATCTACTGTTAAAGCACTTTGAACCTCACCAGTATCACCTTGTTACGCTTTCTGAGCTAGAAGCGGTGATTTGCACGTCGAGGCGCAATGTTTCTATTGTGATGAAAAAGCTTGCCACTTACGATTGGGTCGATTGGCAACCTGCGATTGGCCGAAGTAACGCTAGCCGTCTCAGTATTAATATTTCCCTCCAACAAGCGATGACCGAGTTTTTGGTTGAGGAGCTTGGCAGAGGAAGAATGAACTCAATAACGAAACTTATTGATTGGTTCGGTCAAACCGCGGTTAGAGCACTGACTATCGCTTCTGAAAAAGTGAATCGATTGAACGAATCAAATAACGCTATTTTGATTTCTTCTTACCCTTGGGTATCCAAAATCGACCCTGCGAATACTTACCGTCACACTGAATTACACGTCGCGAAAAGCGTTTATGACGTATTGCTGGCCCAAAATTCCAATGGTGGTATCGAGCCATCGTTAGCACACGAATGGAAAATGGAAGGCAAGGTAATGACGTTATGGTTGCGGCCAGGCATATATCGCCATGATGGCGAGCCCCTTAACATACAGGATGTGGTTTGGAGTATAGAAAGACTCAGGGAGATAAAAGGACCAGTTCACGAGCTCTGGCAATGCATTGATAGCGTGGTTGCAGAAACATCTAACTGCTTAAAAATCATATTGAAGTATCCGAACAAGTTGTTTCCATACATGCTAGCAACTCCTCATGCGTCTATTCTGTGTCGAGATGTCGTCTCTTTCGGTTCTAGTTATTCCTACCACATAGGGACTGGGCCATTTAAAATCAGCGGCTGGAACCAGGAGAGTATGACTCTTGAAGCGCACAAAGAGTATTTTTCAGCACGCGCATTGTTAGATCAAATAACGCTGTCTCATGGTGATGTTAAAACCTTAAATATGTTGAGCTTTAACCAAAGTTCCGATCACGTTGAAGTGGAAAAAATTAGCGCATTTTCATATTTGACCTACCGCGAACGCGCGGAATCCCAACTCACAAAAGAAACTTGGTATCAACTCGCTGATTACATCCATGTGCAAAAGCGAATTTATGATGCGCCAAGTGCCGTTGACAGCATTCAGTTAGAGACTAACGAGCAAGATTTATCAATAACAGATGGTGTTGTGATACCTAAACTGAAAGGTAAAGTGGTATTAGCTGAACCTGTCTGGACGATACCGAGTTTAATTCGTCATTCCGAATGGTTGCACAGTGTGATTCGTGCAACGGGATTGGAGTTGGAGATTGTCGTTATTGATGACATTAGTTTTCCTGAGGTAGTGTCTCACCAAGCAGATTTGCTCTTCATTGAGGAAGTCATGGAAGCACCATTTGAATATGGCATCTTCGAATGGCTGTCGATAGCAACTGGACTGCGTTTTAGTTTTGATCAAAGCCAGATGTTAAGCCATAGAGAAAAGGTTCGCAGGGCGATGGCAGATGATCACTCGCTACAGTCTTTATTAAACCTAGAGAAAGCGCTGCGCGATCAGTACCTATATTTGCCTTTATTTGTTGGCTATGAAGAGGTGACAAAAACACAGCAAGTACGCGGTGTTCAGGTGAAAAATACGGGTTATAGCGATTTGCATCGTCTCTGGATAGCTCACTTTAACTAGCATATTTCGACACGGTGAGCACAGAGTATGAATACATAAAGCCATCGCAATGATGGCTTTATGTGGAATGTAGAGTTAGAAGTTGTACGACACACTCGCGCCAACAACCCATTGGTTTGCACTATCAACAATCGAGGAATCGCTGATACCGCTGCCTAGGCGAGTGTATTGTGTCATTTGGCTCACTTGCCAGTTATCGTTGATTGGCATGACTAGCTTGTAGCCTAAACCATAGCTTACTGTTGAATCACCTTTGTACGCTTTGCGGTTTGCATTTGCTTCGCGTTGTTTTACGCCAAAGTAGTAATCTACGTAGTCTTCACTTTGATAAGTTAGGTTAGCAAAAGGAACAAAATCAACACTACCGAAGTTCATAATGTGGAAGTAAGTTGCGCCCGCTAAGTAACCTTTGTAAGCACCACTGATATCATGTTGAAGGAATGTTGAAATCACATTGTGTTGATCTAACGTAAAGTCAGTGTTCAAACCTAAATCGACAGCAAAGCGACGTTTATCCGTGCCTTTCAGGCTTTTTGCAATATCACCGTCACGCATGACACCACTGCCAACAAGGTAGGCACTCATGTTGATTAATTCATTGGTGTTACCGAAGAAACGGTAGTTAATGCCACTTAGATCGGCGTTAAAGTCGTCACCATGGTAACCGCCATTTAGAATTGGAGCTGTATTGTATTTTTGATCTTTGAAAAGATCGCTGCCATGAGCCACTCCGACTTCCGCGTTCCAGCCACCTTCATTGTTGTAGATGTTACCGTTACGAATATAAGTATCACCAGCAACCGCTGAACCAGCAGCAGTCAGAGTTAGTAGTGCAATTAATGTCTTTTTCATCATTTTTCCGAGTTGTTCTGATTTGTTTTGAACACTGTACAAAATGAAGTTGTAAGCCTCTATCAGCAAAGCGTATGGAAATGTAATGAACCATCAGGATAAGAAGCGGAATGTAAGATCAGAGGAGGAAGATAAGAAAGACAACCGCCGTCGATGGAAAGAAAAAATCCGAGCTGGGGTAGCTCGGATTTAGATTATTTATCAGGTATTGATACGAACTTATTGTTGTTTTGTTAAGTTGTATAACGGTGCTAGGTCACCTGTTACTTTTTCGCCATTCATGTCTAGCTTCATAAGTACATTTTCACCAACAAAGTATTGGTTTGGCGCATCTTCGTTTGTCAACGTTACGATGCTGCCGTTTGCATCCCAAGTGAATTGGCCTTCAGACTTTGACTGACCGTCTTCTTTGTCTTGGTAGCTTTCTTCAAGTACGTAAGTGCCATCTTGATTTAGTGTGATGGTCATGTCGATACCTGAACAATCCGCACATGGCAGCGTACCTTTGTATGTGCCGTTCCAGTCCAGGGCATTTTGTGCGTTATGCTCAGAGTCTACAAATGTTTCTTCAGTGATGACTTGTTCTTCTGCTACTGGCAGCGTGTCAATTGTCTCTGTAGTAATTTCTGCGCTAGTAGTGACTTCAGTTTCTGTCGCTTGAGGTACTTCAACTGCGCTTGTTTCGGCAGGTTTTTCATCTTGACAGCCTGCAAGAATGATTACCGCGCCTGTTAGTGCCAACATTGTTTTTTTCATTTTATCCCTCTTTAAATCAAGATTTTGTATGAGAGTAATAGTAGACATTTATCAGGTATTTGCGTCATCAAAAAGCAATAGAATGATCTATCTATGTCAATAAAACCGAATATGAGCATGGAATTGTCAGGAAAATCAGAATAATGTAAATGTTGATTGGGATATCAAGCTTGAGTCTACAAATAAATATCTAGAGGGGGGGGCAGAGATAGTGAAAACAGCCCACATTGCTGTGAGCTGTTTTATTAAATCAGTTAAGAGGCCTTGTCGATGTTTGAACGTGAGGTGCTTCGTTTTGTGCTGTCTTCATCAGCGAATAAACCAGCAACAGTACGACGCTCTAATTCACCTTTCAAATGACCATGCTCATCGACAACGGGCAGTGAGTATTCGCACGACATGGTTTCAGTCAATATTTGCTCAATGGCTGAATGGGGAGAGATGATAGGCACTTCTTCATAGATATCATCATCCCAGCTTGGGGTTTGAGCTAACTTCGTCGCGTCTAGTAACCCTTGCTGCGTTATCACGCCTTGATAGCCTGCATCGGTCACATGATAAGCATAATCACGTTTAACACGTTTCATCTCACTGAGCGCTTCTTCAATGGTTTTAGCGGCAATGCGATATGAAGGTGGCTGCATCACAGTCTCAACCGTCAATGCTCGCGCTCTATTGACGTCTTTTACAAAGGCTTCAACGTACTCATCGGCAGGATGCAGCAATATTTCGTCTGGTGAACCTTGTTGGACAAGCTCACCGTCTTTAAGGATCGCAATGCGATCGCCAAGGCGCAGTGCTTCATCTAAGTCGTGAGTAATAAAAACAATCGTTTTGTGTAACTGCTGTTGCAGTTCTATTAACTGATCCTGCATTTCGCTCCGAATCAGTGGGTCCAGCGCTGAAAATGCCTCGTCCATTAACAGTATTTCGGCATTGGTTGCCAACGCTCGCGCGAGGCCTACGCGTTGCTGCTGACCACCTGATAGCTGAGCGGGATATTGGTTCTCATAACCCGTTAATCCAACGGTATCCAACCATTCGTTTGCTTTTTCTAAGCGTGCTTCTTTATTTATTCCTTGAATTTCCAAACCGTAAGCGATGTTGTCGATAACAGTGCGATGAGGCAATAAGCCAAAACGTTGAAACACCATCGACATCTTATGACGACGAAACTGCTCTAACTCCTTGTTAGAAAGCTGCATGACATCTACCCCTTCCACCAAAATCTGTCCCTTGGTTGGATCGATTAGGCGATTGAAGTGGCGAATCATGGTGGACTTACCTGAACCGGATAAACCCATGATGACGAAAATCTCGCCCTTTTTAATTTGGAGGTTGATGTCTTTTAGCCCGACCGTGTGCCCCGTTTCCGCTAACACGTGTTCTTTACTATGTCCCAACTTGACGCGCTCAATCACGCTGTCGGGTTTGGGTCCGAAGATTTTATACAGACCGCTGATTTCGATAAGTGGGCTAGTCATGCTTTAAATCTCCTAGATGGGCTTGAGTGCGTTTCGCATACGCTTGTGAAGCGCGGTCGAAAAGAATCGCTAGAGCGACAATGGCTAGACCATTTAAAAGACCAAGAGTGAAATATTGATTGGTAATCGACTTAAGAACGGGCTGGCCCAAACCTTTTACCCCAATCATCGATGCGATGACGACCATCGACAGTGCCATCATGATCGTTTGGTTGATTCCCGCCATGATGGTTGGCATTGCGAGCGGAAGTTGGACCCCAAAAAGTCGCTGTTTACTGCTGGCTCCAAATGCGGTTGCGGCTTCCAACACTTCTTTATCCACCAAACGAATACCCAAATTAGTTAAACGAATAACCGGTGGAATCGCGTAGATCACTACTGCGATGAGGCCAGGAATTTTGCCGATCCCGAGTAACATCACAACTGGGATGAGGTACACAAATGCCGGCATGGTCTGCATGACGTCGAGTAATGGTGTCACAACTGACTGAATACGATTAGAGCGCGCCATGGCGATGCCGATAGGGATCCCGAGTGTGATTGCCAGCATGGTACACACCGTGATAATACTGAGCGTGCGCATTGTGTCTTCCCACATGCCGAAGTAGCCAATCAGCATAAGTGAGCCAAAACATGCGATGGCCAGTTTCCAAGAGCGACTAGCGGCATAAACGAGGGCGGTGCAGACGCCTAAAACAACGACCCAAGGTGTAGAAATAAGCAGTTTTTCAAACCAGACAAGAAATGAAAGGAGCGGATCAAAGAGAGACTCGATAAGTTCACCATATTCACGAGAGAAATCTCGGTAGGCGCCATCGAGTGTTTTGCGAATTGCTCTAAGATCAGAGCGATCCATTTCTGGGAATTCGCTGAGCCAATTCGAGTCAGACATATTTACTTCCTTTTCTGATATATCTAGGTGCCCTCAAGAGACGTGATTCAGCAAGAATGGTTGGGATCGTAGACCAAGTAATGATTGGTGGTTCGATAGGTCCTCCATCTATTGTTTCACCCTTTAGGCTCATTTCAATGCAGTCGACCTGCAC
>NZ_WXWT01000124.1:0-4217 GCF_009904725.1 Vibrio sp. V43_P6S15P86 | reverse complement strand
GAATAATTATGTATTTAGAGTTCATTCAATCCCAAAACATCCGTCATGGTATAAAAGCCCGCAGGTTTAGCACTCAACCAAACTGCAGCCTTTACGGCTCCATTAGCAAACGTCATGCGATCAGTCGCTTTGTGCGTTATTTCAACTCGTTCCCCGATATCAGCAAACATAGCTGTATGCTCACCGACGATATCGCCAGCGCGAATCGTAGCAAAGCCGATCTCATCTTTTGTTCGTTCACCAGTAATGCCTTCTCGGGCATAGACAGCTACATCATTCAGCTTATTACCCATCGCACCAGCAATAGCTTCTCCCATTCCGATAGCGGTACCAGAGGGGGCATCAACTTTATGGCGGTGGTGTGCTTCAACAATCTCGATATCACAGTAATCCCCCATCACTTTGGCCGCTTTCTCAAGAAGCTTAAAGACAAGGTTTACGCCTACAGAATAATTTGGCGCCATCACAACAGGCACTTGCTTGGCTGCTTCATCAATAAGATCACGCTCTGCATCGCTGAAGCCAGTCGTCCCAATCACAATGCTCTTGCCGTATTTCTTACACAACTCGAGATTCGCTAATGTGCTTACTGGAGCAGTGAAATCGATGATTACATCAAAATTATCGACGTCTTTAGCAAGATCATCTGTTAAGAGCACATCGAATTTACCTTCACCACAAAGTTCACCGATATCGACACCGACAAGTGAAGACTCAGGTCGTTCTGATCCAGCGCTCACTGTCGCTTCAGGATTAAGGTGTGAAGCTTTAACCAAATTGCGGCCCATTCGGCCAGCTGCTCCTGCGATTGCAATACGAACCATTGCGCTTTCTCTCCTTCTCTGGATAACGAGGTTTGCTCTCGTTCTCTCGTTTTGCTTAATCTGTTTAAACTAACAACATACTATGGTTACCACAAGCAAGTTCATCGAGCTTAAGCAAACTCTTTTACAACACGCTCCAAGATAGGTACGTTCGCTTCAGGAAAGGTGTAGTCGCCCAATTCGCTGATCTCAACCCAGCATCCTTCTTGACCTTCTCGACCGTAAGGCTCATTACTGAATTGAGATACTGTAATAAAATCAAACTTGAGTGATTTATCTGGATAGTCGTATTCCAAGTGTTCAAAAGGGGCTTGCTCAATAACTTCAATTCCCACTTCTTCTTCGAGTTCTCTTGTAATAGCAAGCTCAATACTTTCTCCCGGCTCGACTTTGCCACCCGGAAACTCCCAAAACCCGCCTTTGTGCTTATCATCAGGACGCTTTGTAATAAAGATCTTTGATTTGTCTTGGTTAAAAATAATTGCCGCGACTATGTGAATTCTTTTCATGGGGATTCCTAACTCTCAAGACCGTTGTACTTTTCTATTGTGACAACGAGCTTCTACATCTCAAAAACTTGCTGACCTATCAAACTTATGGAATTTGATAGCCAAAGAATTTATTTAAAAAAAGAGTCGCCTAAGCGACTCTTTGATAAATAATCCGACTAACAGATTAGTCGATTTTGCCGTGGCACTGTTTGTACTTCTTGCCACTGCCACAAGGGCAAGGTTCATTACGACCTACTTTACGTTCATCACGTACCATTGGTTGATTTGAACCTTCTTCAGATTCTTCGCCTTCAGAAAGCGGATTTTGTGCTGCAGCGTGTTGCGCTTGCGCACGACGAGCGGCTTCTTCAGCTTGCGCACGACGCTGTTCTTCCATACGTTCAACTTCTTCTTGTTGCTGAACGCGAACACGAGATAGAACAGTAATAACATCTGTTTTCAGCGCTTCTAGTAGACCCTCAAACAGTTCAAACGACTCACGTTTGTATTCTTGTTTTGGATTCTTCTGTGCGTAACCGCGTAAATGGATACCTTGACGCAAGTGATCCATCGCAGCCAAATGCTCTTTCCAAAGCGTATCCAGTGTCTGAAGCATGACCGATTTTTCGAAGTTGCGAAGCACTTGTGCACCCACCACTTCCTCTTTCTCTTTGTACACTTCAACGGCTAGGTTGATGATCTTTTCACGTAATGCTTCTTCGTAAAGCTTGTCGTCTTCTTCAAGCCATTGCTTCACTGGCGCATCAAGATCGAAGTCCGCTTTCAAGCGCTCTTGTAGACCTTCAACATCCCACATATCTTCTAGTGACTGTGGTGGAATGTACTCATCAATAACCGCTGTTAGCACATCTTCACGGTTTTGCTCGATCATGCCGCTGATGTCTTCAACGTTCATTAACTCGTCACGCAGTTCGTAGACAACCTTACGTTGATCGTTCGCTACATCATCGTATTCAAGCAGCTGCTTACGGATATCAAAGTTACGACCTTCCACTTTGCGCTGTGCTTTTTCAATTGAGCGAGAAAGCATTTTCGATTCAATAGCTTCACCTTCTTCCATACCACTTTGAATAAGGCTCGCCATACGATCAGAAGTGAAAATACGTAGCAAAGAGTCTTCCATAGATAGGTAGAAGCGCGATGAACCCGCATCACCTTGACGACCAGAACGACCACGTAGCTGGTTATCAATACGGCGAGATTCGTGACGCTCAGTACCGATGATATGTAGACCACCAGCTTCTAGTACTTGGTCATGCACCACTTTCCACTCTGCTTTAATCGCATCGATTTGCTCTTGAGTTGGGTTCTCTAAAGCTTCAACTTTTGATTGCCAGCTACCGCCAAGCACAATGTCCGTACCACGACCGGCCATGTTGGTCGCGATAGTTACCGCACCAGGCATACCCGCTTCAGCAACAATTTCTGCTTCTTTCTCATGGAATTTCGCGTTCAATACGTTGTGTTTGATCTTAGCCTTCTTCAATGCGTTAGAAAGAAGTTCTGACTTTTCAATCGACACAGTACCAACAAGCGTTGGCTGCCCTTTGGCAACACGCTCTTTAATATCTTCAATGATTGCCGCAAACTTCTCTGCTTCAGTACGGTAAACCACATCTGGCATATCGTTACGAATCATCGGCTTGTTGGTTGGGATAACCACCGTTTCCAAACCATAGATAGACTGGAATTCGAACGCTTCAGTATCCGCTGTACCTGTCATACCTGACAGTTTTTCGTATAAACGGAAGTAGTTCTGGAAGGTAATAGAAGCCAAAGTTTGGTTTTCGTTTTGGATCTTAACGCCTTCTTTAGCTTCTACTGCTTGGTGAAGACCTTCAGACCAACGACGACCTGGCATTGTACGACCAGTGTGTTCATCAACGATGACCACTTCGCCTTCGTCAGTAACGATGTAATCAACGTTGCGCTCGAATAACACATGAGCACGCAAAGCAGCATTCACGTGATGCAACATGCTGATGTTAGCCGGAGAGTAAAGTGTGTCACCCTCTTCCATAAGACCGTTTTTCACCAACAGTTCTTCAACGTATTCTTGACCCGTTTCTGTTAGGTATACTTGCTTTGATTTTTCATCAACAGTGTAGTGACCATCACCGCGGTATTCTTCAGAGTCTTCTTTATCTTGCTTTTTCAGATGCGGGATCAAAAGGTTGATTCGAGTGTATAGCTCAGAGCTATCTTCAGCAGGACCAGAAATGATCAAAGGAGTACGAGCTTCATCAATTAGGATTGAGTCCACCTCATCGACAACAGCAAAAAAGCGATCACGCTGTACACGGTCTTCGCTACGGAAAGCCATATTGTCACGAAGGTAGTCAAAACCAAATTCATTGTTGGTTCCGTATAGAATGTCAGCTTGGTACGCTTCTTTTTTCTCTTGAGGAGGCATGTTTGGCACGTTTACGCCAACGGTCATACCTAAAAATTCAAATAGAGGGCGGTTCGTCTCAGCATCACGTTTAGCTAGATAATCGTTCACTGTTACGATGTGAACGCCTTTACCAGCAAGAGCATTTAAGTAAGCAGGAAGCGTTGCAGTCAGCGTTTTACCTTCACCTGTACGCATCTCCGCAATTTGACCCGCATTTAGAACCATACCACCGATAAGCTGAACGTCGAAGTGACGCATGCCGTAGACACGCTTAGATGCTTCACGAACCGTAGCAAAAGCTTCAGGAAGTAGTTTATCAAGAGTTTCACCTTTCTCTAGGCGCTCACGGAACTCAACCGTCTTTGCTTTTAACTCTTCATCACTTAGAGCTTCGAATGTTGGCTCGTAGTTATTAATTTCTTTTACAATTTTTCTAAGGCGGCGCAGTGTTCGGTCGTTGCGACTGCCAATCACTTTTGTCAGTAG
>NZ_WXWT01000083.1:0-4274 GCF_009904725.1 Vibrio sp. V43_P6S15P86 | reverse complement strand
AAAAAAGCCGAGCAACTGAGGCTCGGCTTTTTACATTAGAATAGTGACGAAAGATTACTCTTCGTTACCTTCCTCTGCATCATCAGCGGCTGGTGCTTCTGGAGTATCTTGCTGCGTATTTTCGTCTGTTGACTCTAACGCTTCTGCTTCTTCACCAGCAGGCAGCTCTTCTTCATCAACTTCTTCAATACGTTGCAAACCAACAACAGATTCATCTTCCGCAGTACGGATAAGCGTTACACCTTGCGTGTTACGACCAACCTGGCTAACTTCACCCACACGAGTACGTACTAGTGTACCAGCGTCGGTGATCATCATCATTTCATCACCTTCAACAACCTGGATAGCACCAACTACCGGGCCGTTTCGCTCAGAAACTTTGATAGAAACGACACCTTGAGTGCCACGACCTTTTGTCGGGTACTCACTAAGCGCTGTACGTTTACCGTAACCGTTTTCTGTAACTGTTAGGATGTCGCCTTCGTGCGAAGGAACGATAAGTGATACAACTTGGTCATTTTCAGCCAGTTTCATACCACGAACACCAGAGGCGGTACGACCCATAGGACGAACACCTTTAAACTTGATCTCTGGCTGACCATTCTCATCAAGAACTGGCTTACCATTTTCGTCAAGTACTGGAATTTCTTCTGCTTCTTTAAAGCGAACCACTTTACCTGCTTTAGAGAACAGCATGATTTCGTTTTCGCCGTTAGTGATATCCACACCGATTAACGAATCGTCTTCACGTAGGTTTACCGCAATCAGGCCATTTGAACGAACATTTGCAAATTGGTTCAACGGCGTTTTCTTAACCGTACCGTCACCTGTTGCCATGAAGATGAATTTGTCTTCAGAGAATTCATCAACACGCAGAATCGCGGTAATACGCTCACCTTCTTCTAGTGGAAGGATGTTCACAATTGGCTTACCACGAGCAGTGCGGCTCGCTAGAGGCAATTGGTAAACTTTCAGACGGTATGTTTTACCGCGAGTAGAGAAACACAAGATGTTATCGTGGGTATTCGCCACTAGAAGACGCTCGATATGGTCTTCATCTTTCATCTTGGTCGCACTCTTACCTTTACCACCACGGCGCTGTGACTCGTAGTCGCTCAGTACTTGGTACTTAACGTAACCACCGTGCGATAGAGTAACCACAACGTCTTCACGTGCGATCAGTTCTTCCATGTCGATATCATGGCTCGCAGCTGTGATTTCTGTACGACGAGCATCACCAAAGCCGTCACGAACCGCTTCAAGTTCTTCGCGGATCACTTCCATCAAACGCTCAGTGCTTGCAAGGATATGCATGAGCTCAGCGATTTCTTCTAGAAGTGTTTTGTATTCGCCAAGAATCTTCTCGTGTTCTAGACCTGTTAGTTTGTGTAGACGAAGATCTAGGATAGCTTGTGCTTGTTGCTCAGTCAGGAAGTACTGACCATCGCGAATGCCGTATTGAGGTTCTAGCCATTCAGGGCGTGCTGCATCTGTACCAGCACGCTCTAGCATTGCTGAAACGTTGCCTAAATCCCAACCACGAGCGATAAGACCCGCTTTTGCTTCAGCCGGTGTTGGCGCCTTACGGATAAGCTCAATGATTTCATCAATGTTGGCAAGCGCTAGCGCTAAACCTTCAAGGATGTGGGCACGTTCACGCGCTTTACGTAGTTCGAAAATAGTACGACGAGTCACAACTTCACGACGGTGATCAACGAAGCACTTCAACATATCTTTCAGGTTGAATAGCTGTGGTTGGCCATTGTTTAGGGCCACCATGTTGATACCGAAAGTGGTTTGCAACTGAGTCTGAGCGTATAGGTTGTTTAGAACCACTTCGCCCACAGCGTCGCGCTTACATTCAATAACAATACGCATACCGTCTTTATCTGACTCGTCGCGCAGTGCACTGATGCCTTCAACTTTCTTATCTTTAACTAGCTCAGCGATCTTTTCGATCAAGCGAGCTTTGTTTACCTGGTATGGGATCTCAGTGACGATGATGGTTTCTTTACCATTCTTCTCCACTTCGATGTCCGCTTTCGAACGCATGTAGATTTTGCCGCGACCTGTTTTGTACGCGTCTACAATGCCTTTACGACCACTGATCAGCGCCGCCGTTGGGAAATCAGGACCAGGAATGTAATCCATTAGTTCATCAATAGTGATTTCTTCATTATTGATGTATGCAAGACAGCCATCGATCACTTCGCCAAGGTTATGAGGCGGGATGTTGGTTGCCATACCTACTGCGATACCTGAAGCACCGTTAACCAATAGGTTTGGAATTTTAGTTGGAAGAACCGCTGGGATCTGCTCTGTACCGTCGTAGTTTGGTACGTAGTCTACGGTTTCTTTGTCTAGGTCAGCCAATAGTTCATGGGCAATTTTTGCCATTCGAACTTCGGTGTAACGCATTGCCGCAGCAGAGTCGCCATCGATCGAGCCAAAGTTACCTTGACCATCGACCAGCATGTAACGAAGCGAGAACGGCTGAGCCATACGTACGATTGTGTCGTACACAGCACTATCACCGTGTGGGTGATATTTACCGATTACGTCGCCGACAACACGGGCTGATTTTTTATATGGTTTGTTCCAATCGTTGCCTAGTACGTTCATCGCGAATAAAACGCGGCGGTGTACTGGTTTTAGGCCATCACGCACATCTGGAAGAGCACGACCTACGATGACTGACATCGCATAGTCTAGATATGAACCTCTAAGCTCATCTTCGATGTTTACGGGCGTGATCTCTTTAGCTAAATCGCTCATAGAGCCATTATCCCTCTATTATCTGATCGTAATTACGATACGTGTAAGGTGCAAAAATATAACACACAATTCATCACTTCGGCATCACTTTCCCTCTCCTTTTATCAGGTTGTGAGCTTGGTTATGAATCAAATGTCGAGAATTTGCACACTCATCCCATATCTTTCTGATTAGTGGTTATATTTCGGTCAATATTGAGCAAAATCGGACTCTTTACGCGGAAAAGCGAGGTAAATTCCTTTAACCACACAACGCGAAAATGCAGGTTTTAGAGTATTGTCACTGGCACTAGTTCAAGGATGAACCAAAAACAATAGCTAGCGCTTTCAAAATTACAGGAACCTGTCGCGTTTGCCGCGCCAGTGAACTCTGTCATTGTCCCTTCACTAAGCACATCGAGGTTGTTTGGGTATAAAACGTTGGAGTATACTGACGCCCTCTAAAGGACTCAGATTGAATGCAATAAAACCAATTATGACTAAAGCACAAAACGTCGACCCAAGTGAAATTAAGAAATTCGAGGACATGGCTTCTCGATGGTGGGATTTAGAAGGCGAGTTTAAGCCACTTCATCAAATTAACCCACTTCGTTTGAACTATGTACTTGAAAAAGCAAATGGCTTGTTTGGCAAGCGCGCACTTGATGTCGGCTGTGGTGGTGGCATTCTTGCTGAAAGCATGGCGAAAGAAGGCGCTATTGTGACTGGACTTGATATGGGCAAAGAACCTTTAGAAGTCGCACGACTACATGCATTAGAAACAGGTACTCAACTGACCTACATTCAGAGCACAATAGAAGACCATGCTATAGAAAACGCAGGGACTTACGATGTCGTGACTTGTATGGAGATGCTTGAACACGTTCCAGATCCTCTCTCCGTTATCCGCTCTTGTGCTGCGCTAGTAAAACCTGGTGGTCACGTGTTTTTCTCAACCTTGAACCGAAACATCAAGTCATACTTGTTTGCTATTGTCGGTGCAGAGAAGCTTCTTAAGATTGTTCCTGAGGGGACTCACGAGCACGAGAAGTTTATCAAGCCTGCCGAAATGATGAAGATGATAGACCAAACTGACCTAACGGAAATGGGCATTACGGGCCTGCATTACAACCCTCTTAATGACAGTTACAAACTCGGCCGTAATGTAGACGTAAACTACATCGTTCATACTAAAAAATACTGAACGCCATTATGTTAAAAAATGCGTTTTGTGATTGACATTTTTTGTAGAAAATGAATCGAAAGCGGTAGCACAAAGTTGCCGCTTTTTTTGTCTTTTTATGCCTAAAATTCGTGCTCTAGATTCCATTTTAACCAACCTATTTTTCGTAGATAAAAACGACCAAAGATCAAGGAAAATATTTTTGCATGCGGTTATTTCTAAACCGATCTCAAAACCGTGCTTTTAACCATTCAAGTCTGCCCTTTTCTCATCGGTTAGTGTTCACTTACTGATTTTTTTCATTTTGTCAGTTATCCACAAGTCATCCCCGATCTGTA
>NZ_WXWT01000208.1:3578-7846 GCF_009904725.1 Vibrio sp. V43_P6S15P86 | reverse complement strand
GATATATGATGTTATCTGGGGTTTGTTTGATTTATTTGTCTGATGCTTTAACTTAATTTAGTGAGTTGAGCGACGTGCTTTAATAGGCTTCCGCCAATGTTAGGTAAATAATCAGCGAAAAATATCTGAGAACCAGGAGTACAACGCATTAATATATTTGTTAGTTCACCTTCATTGTTGGAAGTGTTAACTGCGTTAAGTTTCGCTAATTTATTACAAAGCTCGTCCTCTATTTGCACTTTCTGCTCTTCGGTGAGCCTAATGCGACCTATACATACGCCTGGGTTGATATCATGAGAAAGCGAATCTTGTTGAAATCGCTCTTTGAATAAGGTGTCTAATGCCGTACCTTCTTCCATAATAAATCGACGACCAGAACGGTAAAACAAGCCGTCTCCGAAGTTTTCGACATATCCTAGAATTTCCGCGATACGCAAATAGAATCGTAAGCTTGTATCAGAAAGTCCGTAAGTTTGGGCTATCTCTTGTGGTTTAATATCACGAGAAGTCAGCATATAAATAAAATCAAGTAAATAAGGATGCTCAACGAAAAGGGCGCTCTCTTCATCTGTTAGCATTTGCTCGTTTTGGTGCTGAAGCTCGTTGGCTAAGGTTGCGAGTTCGACGAGATCGGTATTCAGGTAGTTCAGATAAATAAGTACTTTATCCAAACCTAAAGCTGGATTATGTAGGTGGCGTTTAATACTAGATAAAGGGATGCCACTTTTCTCTGACAAGGAATTGTAGCAAAGCCCTTCTTCTTTAATCTTTTGTCGTAGCGCTGCGAGTAAAAACTTTGGTCCAACATTCATCCTTGAATATCACCTTATTCGTTATTCCGTTTACTGGCTGATATTTTGCCTTTCAAGCAGCAGGTTTCGAATCGCTGTGCCCGCTTCTAGAATGTGTTTTTTCAGCAGGTACTTGGCGCCTTCGATATCGCGATTTTGGCACATTTCAAACAAGCTTAAGTGCTCTTCTTCTGCCTTTTTAATGCCTGTAGTAAACAATAGCTGCATGCGTATGTATCTGTCACACTTTGTGTTCAGGTTGTAAATGACGTCCATAGTTTCAGGCATGTTGGCTGGCGCATATAGGGCTTTGTGGAACTCGTAGTTGTAGTTGCTCCATTCTTCTACTTCGTCGCCACTGTTCACTACTGACTCGAAACGTTCACGAACTTCGCGCGCGCGTTCAAGGTCAGCGTCTGTCATATTTTGAATCGCGCGCTCTAAAATGTGGCATTCCACGACGGCGCGCAGTTCAAATAGCTCATTGATTTTCTCTGGAGATAGCTCAGTGACCGTCGCACCTTTGTGAGGTTCAAAGCTAACGAGTCCTTGTGCTTCCAATTGAACTAACGCTTCACGCACAGGAATTCGGCTAACATTAAACTCTTTTGCTAACGCATCTTGACGTAAAGGTTGACCAGTTTTTAACTCGCCCTTCAAGATCTGAGTTCGAATTGCTTCCTCAACGAGCTGAGTGCGCGTTTTAAAAACAGGTTTCTGTGACATTGAAGTCTCCCGTGAAATTAATATTGTATCCAATCCATTTTACTTTAGTAGTTTATTGTTTTTCTGGCACAAACCAACTAGGAAAGAAGGTTTTGAGAAGTAGAGTGAAATAAAAGGCATCAGTTGATGCCTTTTTGAGCCATTTGGTGGGCTTATTGGGACACACTGCCATCTATGGCGCGTTGAATACCCAGTGGGTTCGACGCTTTTAATGAATCCGGCAATAAAGATTCTGGCAAAGCTTGATAAGCGACCGGACGCAACCAACGATGAATAGCCTCCGCACCGACAGATGTTGAGGCAGAATTGGTTGAAGCAGGATATGGTCCACCATGAACCATAGCGTAACCAACCTCGACGCCAGTTGGCCAACCGTTGAATACAATGCGTCCGGCGATTTCTTCCAAACTTGGAAGCAGTTGCTTGGCTCGTTCTTCGTCTTCAGCGGTAGCGTGAAGGGTTGCGGTGAGCGATCCAGTCAGTGAATTACTCAGTTTCAACATGTCATCGAAATCTTCACAGATTACGATTAACGATTGAGGACCAAATATTTCTTCCTCCCATTGCGGGTTTTTACGCCAGTTTTTACTGTCCGTCACGAACAGTGCTGGTGAGACATTGGTCGCTTCTGCTTGTTCAGAACGTGTGACGTTAATACCTGTTTCGGAAGCTCGCTTATCCACTTCGGATTCATACGTTTCTCGGATTCCTTGCGTTAGCAAAGTGGCCGTTGATTGTTGTCGAATTAACCCTTGAGCGGTCTCGATAAAGGCTTGCGTTTCTGGGCTATTCAAGACAAATACAACGCCGGGTTTTGTACAAAATTGTCCACAGCCCAAAGTCATAGAAGCCACAAACTCTTCAGCCAATGAGGCGTTTGCTCGTATGGCTGAAGGGAGAATAAATGTTGGGTTAATCGCCCCTAGTTCACCATAGAAGGGGATTGGCTCTGGTCTTTGCTGAGCTAGATTGAACAGCGCACGGCCACCAACGACTGAGCCTGTAAACCCAACCCCTTTAATTTTTGGATGGGTAACGAGTGCTTGGCCAAGTGCGCGTTTGTTACCTTGCAATAGCGTGAAGATGGCTTGCGGTAAGCACTCTTTCTCAAGTGCAGCCTCAATACACTCAGCAACAAGTTGACTGGTGCCAGGGTGGGCGGTATGGCCTTTTACAATCACAGGACAGCCAGCTGCCAGTGCCGAAGCCGTATCACCACCTGCAGTAGAAAATGCGAGCGGAAAATTAGACGCACCAAACACGGCGACAGGGCCAATTGCGATTTGCTGACGACGAATATCTGGTTTCGGCAGTGGTTGACGGTCTGGGTTTGGCGTATCGAAAATTGCTTGATGGTGATTACCCGAGCTCACAACCTCGGCAAATAGTCGTAATTGGTTGGCGGTACGTCCTATTTCACCGCTTAAACGTGCTTCGGGAAGGGCAGTTTCTAAATGAGCACGAGCAACGATTTCTTCACTCTTCACTTCCAATTCAGAGGCGATAGAGCAAAGTAAGCTCGCTCGCTTTGCATTGCTTAGTTGGCGAAACTCACGCGCAACGCTTTGGGCGGCTGAGGCGGCTTGATTAACTTCTTGCTCTCCATGTACCGGAAACGCTGTGGGTAGAGGCTCACCAGTAAAGGCGTTGACTGCGTAAAAAGTGGTTGGTTCTTGTGGGTTCATCATTCTTCCTTACTATCCTTATTACTTCACTTCAAATCCGTACGCATATGGGTCTTCATCGTCTACCCATATCGTGTTGTGACCGTATACTTGTGCCCATCCTTCAATACTTGGCAAAATAGCTGCTTTGCCATTCACTTTGGTAATGCCTTCTATACGTCCTTGAAATAGGCTGCCGATGATACTTTCGTGAACAAAGTCTTCTCCTTGATTGAGTTTGCCTCTTGCATGCCATTGCGCCATGCGTGCACTAGTGCCCGTACCACATGGCGAGCGATCCAACGCTTTGTCGCCGTAAAACACAGTATTTCGAGCGGTGGCGTTTTCTTGAGTGGGCTCTCCGGTCCATAGCACGTGAGAAACACCGCACACTGTCGGATCTTCTGGATGTACGCACTCAACCGCTCGAGATACCGCTTCGCGAACTTTTGGAGAAAGCATCAAAATTTCATCTGGAGAGTAGTGTTCAAGTCCGGCGTAGTTTTCTTGAGGGTCGACGATTACGTAATAGTTTCCGCCATAAGCAACATCGACAGTGAGCTCACCTAAGCCCTCTATGTCCACGGTTACGTCTTGGTGGGCAAGGTAAGCTGGTACGTTAAATATCTTCACCGACGTGACATTGTCACCTTTTGTTTGGTAGTGCACTTCGATTTGTCCTGCTGGGACATCAAGTATCAAACGGCCTTCTTTTTTGGGAGTGATAAGGCGATTCTCGATAGCGGTAGTGACGGTTCCAATGGTGCCGTGGCCACACATTGGTAAGCAGCCACTGGTTTCAATAAACAGAATTGAAGCGTCTGCGTTATCGCTGCAAGGAGGCAAGACAACTGACCCCGACATCATTGAGTGTCCGCGAGGCTCAAACATGAGTGCCTGACGAATCCAATCATAATGCTCAAGAAAGTATTGGCGCTTTTCGCTCATGGTATTGCCTTCGAGTGGAGGCACACCGCCTGCGACCAGCCTAACTGGGTTGCCGCAGGTGTGGGCATCAATACAGAAAAAAGTTCCTTGTCTCATTTTTCGCTCCTTGCTGAAAAAATGGTTGAATTAAACAATAGTA
>NZ_WXWT01000208.1:0-3557 GCF_009904725.1 Vibrio sp. V43_P6S15P86 | reverse complement strand
ATCTGCATTTTCAAGTGTGACTCGGAGCATATTTATGTTGGTCAAGGATGAAACTAAAAAGGAAAGGATCGCTGTGATAGGTGCGGGGATTATTGGCTTATCAATTGGCTTGAAATTGCAGCAGCAAGGTTATCAAGTCACGATTTTTGATCCCAATGGCGTGGGGAATGGATGCTCTAAGGGAAATGCAGGCCATATCGCGACTGAGCAAATCTTCCCTCTTGCAACGCCAGCGCTGCTTTCACAATTACCTAAAATGCTGCTAGATCCCAAAAGTCCGGTTTCGATCCGTTGGCAAGATATTCCAAGCACTATCGGGTGGATGATTCGTTTTCTATTACAAACAAAGCCATCAGCCGCGGAGCAGGCAAAAAACGCGATTAAAACTCTTAACGAGCGGTCAGTGGCAAGTTGGCGTGGCATGCTTGATTCAATCGGAAAAGCGCATCTAATAAAAATGAATGGTTCATTGCTCACTTTTGAAAACGAGAAACTGTTTAAAGACTACCAAAGTACGCTTAACTCACTGGCTAAAAACGGTGTGGCGTATCAAGTTTGGACGCAAGAGGCGATTCGAAAGCGGATACCTGATCTCAGCCATAAGGTTTTTGTCGGCGTCTTTTTTCCCGATACAGGTCATACGCTAGACCCTTATCAGCTCTGTGTTGAGCTAAGTGAAGCTTTTGAAGTTCTTGGCGGTATGGTTTTACAAAAAGGTGTATCTGCGTTGGCGAAAAATGGCGAGGTGCTGGTTGAGTCTCAAACGTATTCATTTGACCGAATCATTGTTGCCGCTGGTGTACATTCTAAGCCTTTGATACGGCAGCTAACCGGAGTCAAAGTGCCTATTCAAGCCGAGCGTGGTTATCACCTAATGGTGGATGACAAGCGTGATGTACTGCCATTTCCTATTAGCTCTGCCGATAGAAAATTCATCATGACTCCGATGTCAGGTGGGCTACGCTTGGCAGGCACTGTTGAGTATGCCGATGTAGAATCACCACCCAATATGAAACGTTCAGAAATGCTTTTTCAGTTAGGCGATGAGATGTTTGAATCGGGGTTAAATCCACTCAAGCAAGGAGAAAAGTGGATGGGTAATCGGCCTTCAACAGTCGACTCGTTACCGGTTATTGATAGCATTTGGGATGGAAATGTATTACTGGCATTTGGCCACCAACACCTTGGATTAACTCAAGCGGCGATTACGGCAGATCTCCTTTTAGAGCTTATCGAAGGAAAGCCAACATCGATTGATCTTTCACCTTTTTCACTACAACGATTTGCCTGAGAAATTTAATATTAAATATTGTATAAAATATATTAGATGTCAATGTTAACTTAATTTTAACAAGGCTGGTGTCCAACAGCCGTACTCGGATGCCTCCAGAAAAACAACCAAAAGGAGTAAAACATGTCACGAATGACCAAAGCACCATTGGCGCTGTTGATTTCAGGAATGCTGTTGGGGGCCTCTGCTTATGCTGAAGACAAATTGACGGTCGTATCTTGGGGTGGTGCATTCACCAAGAGCCAAGTGGAGGCATATCATAAACCTTTCATTAAAAAAACAGGTGTTGAGATCGTATCCGAGGATTTCAGCGGCGGATTAGCCGAAATTAAAGCGCAGGTGGAAGCGAACAATGTGCGCTGGGATTTGGTTTCTCTCGACAAGCCGGACATTGTTCGTGGTTGTGCAGAAGGGCTATTAGAACCAGTGAGCCCAAGTATTTTGCCTCCGGGAGCTGATGGAACACCAGCACAAGAGGATTTCATTGATGGTGCGATTCACGAGTGCGCAATCAATACCATCGTTGTGTCCACAGTATTAGCGGTGAACGAAGAAGCGTTTAAAGGTAAGGCTTTGCCTAGCAAGTTGACCGATCTTTTTGACCTAAAAACTTTTCCAGGTCGACGTGCATTGCAAAAACAGCCTCAGGGTAATCTTGAGTGGGCACTATTGGCTGATGGTGTAAAGCCAGAAGAGGTCTACAGCCTGCTCGAAACCGAAGCGGGGCGTGAGCGTGCTTTTGCTAAGTTGGATACGATCAAATCAGAAGTGCTGTGGTGGACAACAGGTGCCCAGCCACCTCAAATGCTTGCAGACAAAGAAGTGGTGATCGCCTCGGCGTTTAACGGCCGAATCCACAATGCCCGTAAAGATGAAGGTCAACCATTTCGGATTATATGGGACCGTCAAATGGGTTACATGAATGGATGGGCGATACCTAAAGGGAGTGAGAACACAAAGCTTGCATTGGACTTCATTGCTTTTTCTTCAGGAACAAAACCATTAGCTGATCAAGCTAAGTACGTTGCCTATGGGCCTACGCGTAAGTCGTCTTCGGCGGAGGTGAACCCAGACATTTTAGCGAACCTTCCTACCGCACCTCAAAACTTCCAAACCGCCTTCCTGATTAACGATGAATGGTGGTCAGACTACGCGGATGAACTAAATGAAGAGTTCAATACCTGGCTGCTTAACTAGGCATTAATTTTTGTATGGGGCCGAGTTTTCATCCATAAGCGAGGTTCCGTACTTTTCCTCAACTGTATTTATG
This sequence comes from Vibrio sp. V43_P6S15P86, assembly GCF_009904725.1. NCBI lineage: Bacteria > Pseudomonadati > Pseudomonadota > Gammaproteobacteria > Vibrionales > Vibrionaceae > Vibrio > Vibrio sp. V43_P6S15P86. The sequence goes on along the minus strand of NZ_WXWT01000208.1, from coordinate 996 downwards.
TTTTCGGAGAAATGATGAAAGTCATCGAAGCACAGCAAGTCGCGCAATGTTTAACAATGAAGTCTCTTATTGAAACGATGCGTGAAATGTACTCGCGGCCAGCAACAATACCTCAACGCCGAGTCATGCCCTTAGAAGAGGGAGAATACGAGGCGTTTGCGCTACTTCCAGCTTGGAACCAGGAGTTAATTGCGGTGAAAGCCTTTACGTATTTCCCGCATAACCCTGAGCAAGGCAAAGATACGCTTGCATCTAAGCTGCTTGTTTTTAGACGAAACGATGGTGAGCCGCTCGCACTCGTGGACGGTAAAGTTTTAACGTTTTGGCGCACCGCCGCAGCTTCTGCGTTGGCAGCGGACTATTTGGCGCGTCCCGATGCTGATCGTCTGTTGATCTGCGGAACGGGCAATCTTGCGCCTTATTTTGCGTGGGCATACGCTGCGGTTCGCCCACTTAAGCAGGTTTATATTTGGGGGCGTAACTCAGATAAAGCCGAGGCGACGGTAGATGCCATTGTGTCATCTTCAGAGTATCAGTCGCTTCCTGATGAGCGTCGGTTTCGCGTTTCAGTCGTAGAAAAAGTGGACCACGTTATCAAACACGTTGACATCATCAGCTGTATTACTGCATCAGCAGAGCCTTTGTTTAATGGCGCAGACGTGCAGCCGGGCACCCATATTGATTTGGTCGGTAATCATGACTTGGACAAGCGTGAATGCGACTCTAAAGCAGTGCAACGAGCACAGGTGTATGTTGATAGCCGTATTAATGTATTAGCCGAAGCGGGCGATCTTCTCATTCCAATTCAAGAGGGCGTATTCACGTCAGACGATATCAAAGGGGAATTACCGCAGCTTTGCGCCCAACAAATCTCAGTACGTCAAAACGATGAGGTCATTACTTTATACAAATCAGTTGGCAGTGCTTTGGCTGATTTGGCCGCTGTAAAGGCGGTGTTGTTAGAAAATGGCATAGATAGCCATGTCTGAGCATTTT
>NZ_WXWT01000165.1:0-4282 GCF_009904725.1 Vibrio sp. V43_P6S15P86 | reverse complement strand
GATATATTGAATTTCCCAATATTGATCCGGTTTTAATCTCTATTGGTCCTGTTTCGGTTCGTTGGTACGGTTTGATGTACCTTGTGGGCTTTATGTTCGCCCTATGGTTGGCGAACCGACGTGCGGATAAGCCGGGAAGTGGGTGGACACGAGAGCAGGTTTCTGATTTGTTGTTCGCAGGCTTCCTTGGCGTGGTGATTGGTGGCCGTGTAGGCTACGTGCTTTTCTACAATTTTGAGCTCTTCCTGGCTGACCCTTTGTATCTATTTAAAGTGTGGACCGGTGGTATGTCTTTCCACGGGGGCTTACTGGGTGTGATTACTGCGATGTTCTGGTATGCACACAAAAACGGGCGAACTTTCTTCGGTGTTGCTGACTTTATCGCGCCGCTTGTGCCATTTGGTTTGGGTATGGGGCGTTTAGGTAACTTCATGAACAGCGAGTTGTGGGGCCGAGTAACGGATGTGCCTTGGGCGATCGTTTTCCCAAATGGCGGTCCACTGCCACGTCATCCATCACAGCTTTATGAAATGGCGCTTGAAGGTATCGTCCTTTTCTTCATTTTGAATTGGTTCATCAAGAAACCTCGTCCTCTAGGTTCTGTTTCAGGACTCTTTCTTGCGGGTTACGGAACCTTCCGTTTCCTAGTAGAATACGTGCGCGAACCAGACGCTCATTTGGGTTTATTCGGTGGCTTTATTTCCATGGGACAGATTTTATCCCTGCCAATGGTGGTTATCGGTGTCCTCATGATGGTTTGGGCATACAAACGTGGTCATTACAAAGATTAGTTACCACAAAAGACGAAGTAAGGTATTGGTGTGAAACAGTATTTAGATTTGTGTCAACGCATCGTTGACCAAGGTGTTTGGGTTGAAAATGAGCGTACAGGCAAGCGCTGCCTGACCGTAATCAACGCGGATTTAACCTACGATGTTGCGAACAATCAATTTCCGTTGGTAACCACACGTAAAAGTTTTTGGAAAGCGGCCGTTGCAGAGCTACTAGGGTACATTCGTGGTTACGATAATGCGGAAGATTTTCGTAAGCTGGGCACGAAAACCTGGGATGCCAATGCCAACCTAAATGATGCTTGGTTAAATAACCCATACCGTAAAGGTGAAGACGACATGGGCCGTGTCTACGGTGTCCAAGGGCGCGCATGGGCGAAGCCTGATGGCGGGCATGTTGACCAATTACGCAAGATAGTGGATGACTTAACGCGTGGTGTTGATGATCGCGGTGAAATCTTGAACTTCTACAACCCGGGTGAATTCCACATGGGGTGCTTGCGTCCTTGCATGTATAGCCACCATTTTTCATTGCTGGATGATACGCTATACCTGAACAGTACTCAGCGTTCGTGTGATGTACCGCTTGGCTTAAACTTCAATATGGTTCAAGTTTACGTGTTCTTGGCGATCATGGCGCAAATCACGGGCCAGAAACCTGGTCAGGCATTTCATAAGATTGTGAATGCGCACATTTATGAAGATCAGCTTGAACTGATGCGTGATGTTCAGTTGAAACGTGAACCATTAAAAGCGCCGACGTTCCACATCAATCCAGAGATTAAGTCTCTAGAAGATCTGGAAACATGGGTCACACTGGATGACTTTTGGGTTGAAGGATACGAGCATCACGACCCTATTCGTTACCCATTCTCAGTGTAACCAGTATTATTCTTCAAGATATGAAAAAGCTCCAAATGGAGCTTTTTTGCTTTTTGTACTTTGAAGGTATTACTTGAGTGCACTGACAATATAGCGGTGAATAGGGTTGGTTTGCATCGGTGCAGACAGTGCCGGGCTAATAAACTTGGGTTGGGTGAATATTTGCTTCCTCACTAATGAGCGGATAAGCTCAAAATACTTCAGTTCTGTTTTTCCACATAGCAACAATGAAAAGTCATCGCCCAGTTTATCGTAGGCATTGAGCACCTCTCGGAACCCCCTGAGGTACAAGTAATCCTTCGTCAAACCGCCTCCTCGATACACACGAGCAGTCGTTGTAAATGCTTGAAGGTCAGACGTTTTATACTGTTCTTTTAATAGCATGAACGTATGGCGGAAATCGCGATCCTTGATCATCGACTCTACCGCCAGGACTCGTAAGGCTAAGGTTCTTAGGCGTTTGATACTGAAATGTCCTGACAGATATTCACACAATATAGCCAGCCCTTCTTGGGTGTTTGTATTAGCTGGGCACCCTAAGCTCAGGACCTTTAGCGGTTGTTGACGACCGTTAAGCGTAGTAAGAAGGTGTACACCCATTTCATGATGTGCGAGAGCCTCTAACTCATCGGTCGTGATGTATGCTGCGTGGTTAATTTTGACTCGAGATCCCGAAACGAGTGCGTTTGCTAACATCCCATCCAACACCTGTATTTCACATTCATATCCATTACGTTGAGCAAAGTTTTGCATGAAGTGTGCTATCGCGCGGCTATCATGCTGCGGTTTGCTCTCTTCTTCCGTGGGAAGGTGTAAAATGAAATGGGCGTTGGCAATGTCTTTGACGCTCGGCTCTCCGTAATAGCGCAAGGAGTTATAAAGAAACTCTTGTGTACCGATAGTATTCACTTGATCCAATTTATCTGCGTAAGACTGAATCACATCCGCGTACAGCTTTTGTAATTGGGTGTCTTGAATATTCTCTAAAGGCAGTTCATACAGACGTCGCTTTGCGCTGTGAGTATCTAGATTGGTAGTTGAGTATTGGAAGTTAGGCTCTTGAGAGTATTTGTTCTTAATAAAGCGCTCTCTTTCCTGAGCATAATTGAGAGGATTCACGCTACTGAGGATATCAATATCAGCAACCAGTTGAGTTAGGTTTTCGTCTATTGCGAGTAGCTGATCAGAAATAGTGCCATTAAGCTGCGTCATGTTGTCGACTCCAAATGAGGTAGCCCAGCATAAGTATGCTGGTATGGCTCAAATTATCACCAGACAACGAATTTGAACAGCGTCATTAACGCAAAAAAGGCCCCACAATGTGGAGCCTAAACAATAAGCGATGGTATGTAAGTTATTGTTATGTCGTTAGGGCTAAGATCGCGCCTGGTAAAATAACGAATACAGACATTAGGTAGCCACCGACAACAGCTTTGTTCTTGATAGCCATTTCAGAAATCATCTCAGCGCCTTTCACTGGAATTTCACGTAGGAACGGAATACCAAAGATAAACAGCGTTGCCATGATATTAAATACTAGGTGTACCAGAGCGATTTGAAGCGCGAATACCGCAAACTCACCCGATACGGCTGTTGCTGCTAGTAACGCCGTAATACAAGTACCAATGTTTGCACCTAGCGTGAATGGGTAAATATCACGAACTTTAAGAACGCCTGTACCCACAAGTGGAACCATCAAGCTAGTTGTTGTTGATGAAGATTGTACCAACACAGTCACGATTGAACCCGATACAATACCGTGAATAGGGCCACGACCAATCGCGTTTTTCAAAATTTCACGTGCGCGGCCAACCATTAGGCTCTTCATTAGCTTACCCATTACCGTAATTGCAACGAAGATTGTCGCAATACCCAAAACGATAAGCATGATGCCACCAACAGTATCACCGAATGTTGAAAGTGGCTCTTTAATTGCACCCACAACTGGTTTTGTTATTGGCTTAATGAAGTTGAAGCCTTTAATGCTCATATCGCCAGTAGCAAGTAGTGGAGAAACAAGCCAATGAGAAACTTTCTCTAAAATGCCGAACATCATTTCCAACGGAAGGAAAATAGCAACAGCAAGTAAGTTGAAGAAGTCGTGAATAGTTGCGCTTGCAAATGCACGTTTGAACTCTTCTTTACAACGTACGTGACCAAGAGAAACAAGCGTATTAGTCACTGTGGTACCAATATTGGCACCCATCACCATTGGTATCGCGGTTTCTACTGGTAAGCCACCTGCAACCAAACCTACAATAATAGACGTTACAGTACTTGAGGACTGAATTAAGGCTGTTGCCACCAAGCCGATCATTAGACCTGCAACAGGGTGAGCGGCAAACTCAAATAGCACCTTAGCTTGATCGCCAGTTGCCCATTTGAAGCCACTACCAACCATAGATACTGCTAGAAGAAGCAGATACAACATGAATGCCAAGTTAGCCCAGCGTAACCAACGAGCAGTGCTCGAAATTGGCGCCACTGTTGAAGTAGCTTGGTTCATCATAATTTTCTCCGTTGACCTTTCAGTTCATTTTTCGGTCTGTAGTTGAAACTGCGGGCGATGTTAGAGAACAAATATATCAGTAATATTACAGATTTCTTGC
>NZ_WXWT01000324.1:0-4326 GCF_009904725.1 Vibrio sp. V43_P6S15P86 | reverse complement strand
GACCTGAAAGAGATCGAAAAAATTGGTGCTCAGCTGGAACCTATTCTTAATAGCGTTCACGGCACCTCATCTGTATATGCGGAGCGTGTCGCGGGTGGCCGTTACGTAACGATTGATATCAAACGCCGCGCAGCTGCGAGATACGGATTGAGCATCAAAGACGTTCAGCAAGTTATCTCAACAGCTGTTGGGGGTATGAATGTTGGAGAAACCATTGAAGGCTTGGAACGCTACCCGATTAACGTCCGCTATCCGCAAGATTACCGTGACTCGGTTGTTAAACTGCAAAACCTACCACTGGTAACCCCCAACGGCGCACGCATCGCACTCGCAGACGTGGCAGATATTCGTTATGAGGATGGCCCACCGATGATCAAAACCGAAAACGCGCGTCCAAACGGTTGGGTTTTCGTGGATATCGAAGGTCGTGACCTGGGCTCATACGTCGTGGAAGCACAACAAGTAGTAGCAGATCAACTTGAATTACCTGCGGGTTATTCGCTGGCTTGGTCAGGTCAGTACGAATACATGGAACGCGCCAAAGACCGCTTAAGTGTCGTAGTACCAATCACTATTGCGATCATCATGATGCTACTTTACTTCAGCTTCCGCCGTGTAGGTGAGGTGCTGATCATCATGCTGACGCTGCCTTTAGCAATGGTTGGTGGCTTATGGCTGATGCATTATCTGAACTACAACTTCTCTATTGCCGTGGGGGTTGGGTTTATCGCCCTCGCCGGCGTTGCGGTGGAGATAGGTGTCATCATGCTGGTGTATCTCAACCAAGCGTGGCACCACCGAAAACTGGATGCAGAAGAGAAACAACGACCGCTTCAAGCGCGGGATCTTACAGACGCAATTCGCGAAGGCGCTGGCTTGCGTGTGCGGCCTGTCATGATGACCGTATTAACGGTAATCATTGGTCTTATTCCAATCATGTACGGCGAGGGAACAGGCTCTGAAGTGATGCAACGCATCGCTGCACCGATGATTGGTGGCATGGCCTCTGCCCTGCTGTTAACACTGCTTGTGTTACCCGCCATCTTCAAGCTGTGGAAACAGCGTGAAGTGAAATCAAATCAACACCAAGATAAATAACAACGAGCGCCATTATTCAGAAAATAATGGCGCGATATCTCATTGATAGTAAAGGAAATCAACATGAAAAAGACTCTTATCACTCTTGCTCTAACCATGGTATCGGGTGGCGTATTTGCTCAAATGGATAACTCAAACATGAACCACGAAAATATGGAGCATGGTCAAATGGATCACGGTTCCATGAACATGGATAAAATGCCGATGGATCATGGGAAAATGGACCACGGTAAAATGGATCATTCTGGTATGAGCGGCATGCCAGGCATGTCAGCGGTTGGTATGCCTGCAAATGGCGCAAAACCAGACAAAGTCGTTCATGTACTCTTAACAGATGATATGAAAATTACATTCAAAAAAGACGTGACAATAGAACCGGATGATGTGGTGCAATTTGTGGTAATGAATACTGGCAAAATCAATCACGAATTTACCATTGGTTCAGCAGAAGAACAGCTTAAACACCGTGAAATGATGAAAACCATGTCTGGCGATCACATGCATGACTCCGGCAATGCGGTCACAGTTGAACCAGGCAAAGCGAAACAACTCCTGTGGCACTTCCATGGCGATAAAAATGTAGAGTTCGCGTGTAATATCCCCGGTCATGCAGAAGCCGGCATGGTCAAAAAAGTGGAACTGTAGTGAGACCGGATTAACGCATTCACACGGTTCATAGACGTTAAATGTAAATACAAAAGGAGCCGATTCAGCTCCTTTTTATTTCGCCCCAAATACTAGATTATCGCATCACAAACAGCTCTTCATGATAGCGATGTTCTGTATCAAAACGATATGCCTCTAACTCTTTTTTCAGGGTTCGAGAGAATACCTCCGGCCCACAGAAATAAAACTCATAACGCGATAAGTCGCCGCATTCCTTCGCAATTCGTTCAACATTAAGGCGAGGTGAAATCGCAGTATCTATCACGTTCAGTTTCACTTGTGCCTGACGCGCGGCATTCCACAGTTCATCCACTAAATGGCTATCTAAGCCACGTGTGCAATAAAACAAATGCACTGGCGGATGTCTTTTTAACGCTTTCAATGAAGATAAGATAGCAAAGAACGACGCTATCCCGACACCACCAGCAATCCAAACTTGCAGCTTGTTGACATCAAACTCTAAACGCCCATACGGTCCTTCAACAACAACCTCATCGCCCGCTTTCACGCGCTGGTACAAATTGGTCGTGAAATCGCCTAGCTCTTTGATCAAAAAACGAATCTCTGGATCGTGCTCACCTGAAACAATCGTAAACGGATGTGGATCTTCGTTACCAAAACGAACGTAAGCAAACTGTCCTGCTTTGTGCCCTTGCCAAGGTTTTCCTTGACCGTTATTGCTTGGCGCCAAAACCAGCTCCATCACGCGCGCTTGAGGGAAGTAGCGAGTCGACACCACTTTGGCGGGATAGCGGTTCGCTCGCCCGACAAAACCGAACAAGCTGTAAGTGGCAGCCGCAGAGCCCATCAATGCAAAACCTAAAGCGACAAAATGAATGGGATCGCCCCAGTATGCATGCTTTATCAATAAGACCGAATGCAAGGCAACCATCAAATACACCACAGCCATTAAACGATGGGATAACTTAAACGGTTTGTATTTAACAACAGTCCAGAGTGACACTGCCAGCAATGCCAATAGCAAATAAAAGCCCCACTCACCTAAATCCAAGCCTACATCACGCAGTTCTTTAACCCATAACTCCAAACCAACGAAGTTATTGCCTGATGGCCCTGTTCCAGTGTGTTTTACCGGTTTTTCCAACCAACCAGCAGCAACGAGCCACTTCGGAACTTTATACATAAGCCAATGGATCACACCCAAACTGACGCCTGCTATACCTAACCACTTGTGTACTCGATATGCCTTGTCCATGCCATGAGCCCATTGCTCTATCACAGGTAAGCGCAGCGCCAGCACCATAGCAATAGACATCAAAGCTAACGACAAAACACCAGAATATTGAATAAGCGCGGAGCGCCATTGGAAGAATTGGGTCGAGGAAAGCAGTTGCGGTTCACTCATCCACCACAACACAGACACGGCGGCAATTATCATCCATACAAAATTTCGTACAGTTTTCATGAACATCACTCTCAAATTGACGACAACTCTAGTTTAGTTTTTCTAGCGTAATGCAACGTCAATATTCGTAAAGTTGAGTAAACCCACAATATACTTAAGGTCAATGACAAACTTGGAGGTATTGCGCAGAATCCTACAAAAAATCGACATGGATTTAACAGTGGTTAGAGTATTCGCTCGTTATAGTTTGCGTAACATCGCCACAGTGCGAACCAAAACCAAAATGAAGAACACGACGCATGAAAAAGTTATTTTTGTTGGCTGGGCTAATGGTTTGCTCAACCCTAAGTTACGCATCCCAACTGAATGAAGACATTTCTCTCATCGAACAACAAACCTCAAGCAGAATTGGAGTCTCGGTTTGGGATACGCAAACCGATGAGCGCTGGGATTACCGCGGCGATGAACGCTTCCCACTCATGAGCACATTCAAAACCTTGGCTTGCGCCACAATGCTAAGTGATATGGACAGCGGTAAGCTAAGTAAAAATGCGACCGCGAAAGTCGATGAGCGCAGCATCGTTGTGTGGTCTCCAGTGATGGACAAACTCGCAGGCCAAAACACACGCGTAGAGCACGCTTGTGAAGCCGCGATGTTGATGAGTGATAATACTGCTGCCAACTTAGTATTGAATGAAATCGGCGGTCCTAAGGCCGTGACAATGTTTCTGCGAACTATTGGTGATAAAGCGACGCGCCTAGATAGATTAGAACCACGTTTGAACGAAGCGACACCGGGAGACAACCGCGACACAACCACACCTAACGCCATGGTAAACACTCTGCGAACCTTGATTGAAGGAGAAACGTTGTCTTACGAGTCTCGCGTGCAATTAAAAATCTGGATGCAGGACAACAAGGTTTCAGACTCGTTAATGCGTTCAGTATTACCAACAGGTTGGTCTATCGCCGACCGCTCTGGTGCGGGTGGTCACGGTTCGCGCGGTATTAACGCAATCATATGGAAGGAAAACCATCGTCCTGTTTACATTAGTATCTATGTCACAGAAACCGAGCTATCACTTCAAGCCAGAGACCAGCTCATCGCGCAAATCAGTCAGTTGATTTTACAGAAATACAAAGATAATTAATTCACTGCTTACATATTTACTTTCCTAAGTTCACCCTCTTTGCCC
>NZ_WXWT01000325.1:0-4347 GCF_009904725.1 Vibrio sp. V43_P6S15P86 | reverse complement strand
CCAAATCGCTTTATTGAACTGAAGATTTTGATTTATAAGGTGGTTATCCGAGAAATTAGATTGTGAATATTGCCAATAGCATCCTCACGCAATTCAACTTACTTCACGGTTTACCTTATAAATGTTGGATAATTTATCAAACCGACATTCATTATATCGATAACTTGTTTATGATAGCGGTCGATATAAAAGTGCTATTCAAAGGCTTTAAACCTAAGCGTGATCTTTCGCTTAGGAACACATAACTATGACAACGGAGTTGGTCGTGAAAAAACTACTATTGGCTACAGCAGTGGTCGCAGCTGCAGGGGGCGCTGGCTACCTGTACCAAAACAATACTACCCCGAGTGATTCAGTATCACTACTTTCGCAAGTTCCTGCGGATTCGCTCATGGTGACGTATCAGACGGAACCTTTTAATCATTATAAATACATGAATGCATTTGGCACGGCTAACCAAGGCTCGATTGCTGAACTTTTTGCCGATGAACCACTTTCTCCACAGCAACAGTTTGCCGTTAACTTGTTTGATGGATATCTGGAGAGCGCTGCATCGCCAGAAACGTTAAAAGCCTACTTAGGTACCGGAGAAAATATTAACCCTGTGTTGTACACAATCGGTATGGTACCAGTGTACAAATTGAAGATTGAAGACCCTGCCGCGTTATGGAAAACATTGGATCACGAAGAGCAGATGAGCGGTGCTAAGCACGAGCTGGTTAAACTTGGTGAAGTTGAGTTTCGTCGTTACGAGATGACAGATTCGGTTGACCCGCAAGATGGCATTGGCTTGGTTGTTGCCGTGGTTGACAACGTACTTACGCTAACGGTTGATATTCCGCAACTGGGTGTTCAAAACCCGCTTAAAATGGCATTGGGACTTGAGTCACCAAGTCAAAACATTGCGGAGAGTGGACGCCTAGCGGCGTTGCAGGCTAAATACGGCGAAAACAATAACTCTTTCGGTTACTTTGATCACCGTGAATTGGTTAAAGGTTTGACGACGAAAGATGGCAATATCTTTGCGCGTCAAGTCAGTATGCTGGATGCCATTGATCCTGAGCCGACTATTCAGGAGATGCGCTCACCAGCCTGTCATACTGAACTTACTCAAGTTGCAGAAAACTGGCCTCAATCCGTCGCATTTGCGGAATACAAGTTGAAAGGCGAGCAGGCATTCATTAAAGGTGCTTTTGTTGTTGAATCGAAAAATAAAGTGATTCTAGATGCGCTTAAGTCGATTCGTGGCGTTTTGGCAGAATCGAACAATGATAAGAGCTTCTTTAGCATGGCGCTTGGTTTAGACATTAATACGCTAGCGCCATCGATTGGTCAGATTTGGAGCGACTTGACTCAGCCTCAGTACCAATGTTCTTTATTGACACAAATGCAGCAAGAGATGGGTGGCCAAAACCCAGCCGCAGCTGTGAGCATGGGCTCCGGCATGGTTAACGGCCTGAAAGGATTAAGCCTGCAAATGTTTGATATCCGAGTTGACACTAATGCTCAGCACGGTGAAGTATTTAGCCAGCTAGATGGTATGTTGTCTCTATCTGCCAATGATCCAATGATGCTGATTCAAACCGCGCAAATGTTCGTCCCTGAGCTTGCTCAATTACAAATTCAGCCGGATAACCAGCCTGTTAATGTCAGTGACCTGCTAGAAATGCATACAGGCTTGAAGATGGATGTGTTTGCTCGCTTAAACGAAAACCATTTTACGCTCTACAGTGGTGAGAATGCCGAAGACGCGAGCAAAGAAGTGATGGCACAACCACTTTCTCCAAATGGCTTGTTCAGTTTTGACTTCGATTCAGAACGCATTTTGGAAGTGTTGGAAAGTGCGTCAGCCGTGACTGGTGAGCCGTTACCTGATGATGTTATGAAAAGCTTACAAGGCGAGCTTGTTGGTGGTATGACGATGGATGTAACAGATCAAGGTATTGGTTTTGAGTTTGATTACCGTGGTGCGACCAAACCCGTGACGGTTGCACAGCAGTAAAACATCGAGTAGAAAAAGGCGGCGCAGTGCCGCCTTTATTTCATCGTAGAACTCAGGTTTGTTTACCATCGAGTCGGACGTTCATCAAGATTATGACTGCAACCAAACAGGGTTACTCCAGGCTGTGCTGCCGTCTTTATCTTCGACTTCTAAACTTATCCATCCCTCTGCGTCGCTAGGTATAGGTAGCGACAACTCTATGCGTTGAGTATCAACTTTCGGGTTAATCGTCAGGGTATTCAGCACGTTGCCGCCTTTACCGATCAATCGAATTTCTTTTAGACCATCGGCTGCAACGACGTGGATATCCCACGTATCGCCAGCTGTTGCTGTTTCACCAAACATAATGTTTTGCGGATAAAGAATAGGGCCTTGTGTTGCGTAGCCATGGCCGGCTTTAAGTGCTTGCGCAAACTTCGACGGCGTTAGCTCTCCATCGACTCTTGCCATCATTCGAATCTGCCCCGTGAGTTGGTTCCACGCATCGTGGGTGTCGGTTCCCGCCGTAAAGTACATTGCTTCACCTTGATCCCAGAGTTTATGTGCTTTCTTCAACGTTGGTTCATTGTCTACGCGCGCATTAAGCTCCATAAGGTCGAAGCGATCCGTTTTACCACCAGGGACTGCATTTTTAGCGATATTCGTAAAGTAGCCATAATCGTTGTATGGATGGTTCATCGGTACGACTTCAGCCCCCATCTCATGTACGGCGTCAAGTAACTTGTGAACGTCAGTGGTGCCAGGATCGACCGTTAGCTCGGCGCCATTGTCGATAGGAAATGGGTTCATATGTCCCCATGATGGCGAAACTTCGATTGACGGAATAAAAGGCACGCCACGTTTCGCAGATAGTTCTGCAAACTTCTGGTGGTTAATGGTTGAGTCATGATCGCTAATGAAAGTCAGGTCAAGATCCGTTGCCAATTGAGCACGCACAACAATTTCTGGCGGGGTAACGCCTTCCAACACGTTGCCATGATGGTGTAAATCTGCGCCATACCAATGCTGACGGTTAGGAAACGTCACTTGAGGCACTTCTACTCGTTGCTTCGTCGTTTTACCGGACGTTAGAGTTACGTCTAATGTTTGGGTTTTAGCTGTAAAACCTCCACCAGAGTTGATACCTAATTTGTATTGACCGGGTGCCAGTTTTAGCTCCGCATGACCTGCAGGCAGCAGATCGGTAAAGAAGGTGCGTTTACCCAAAAATTCAACCGGTGGCGCTTGACCTTCAAGGATGGTGATTCTCGCATCTTTGGCCAGACCTGATGTTGCCTCTTCAACTTGAAGTGAGAGAGTTGCTGGGCGTTTTAGAGACGTAAAATCGAGTGTTTGCTCGCTATTTCTCGCCACTTTAATCGATTGCAGCTTGCTGTTTGCGTGACCAGTCGCTGTGCCGTAGATTTGGTACTCACCCTCAGGCAGCGCCATGCTGTACTGGCCATCTTTGGCCAATGTCCAGGCATAGGGTTGTCCTTCTTTTTCGATCATCACGATGGCATCTTCAGGAATACGACCATTATCCGCGCGTAATTGGCCGTTGATGGTGCCTGTCGCTTGTCCTAGTCGGTCAGCTTCTGCCTTAACAATGGGAGCCATGTCTCCATTCGGAACCACTTGTAGTCGGGATTGGAAAGTGCGGCTTTCACCTGCTTTCAAGGTATGCCCCAGGTACATGTCACGACCATTGTATTTGACGCGATCAAAATAAGGAGCATGAAGTGCAAAGGCCCAGTCTCGATCATAAGCGACCATGCGATCGGCGAGGGCATGGTCGGCCATGGATTCTTCTTTCCCTTCCAACCCCGGCACGGCAAATTGGTAGCCAGTGTCTGGCCAAATGGTGTGCCCTGATTCTAACGCGAGATCTTTTTTACCTTGGTTGGTCATGACCGTTTTAAGCGCAATTGAGTCAGATCCAGAAGCGAGTGTATACCATGTTGTGATATCAACGTTATCGAAGTTGCGGCTCACTTTAATGACCGCTTTATTGTCGCTGTCTTCGATAATTTCAATGGACTTGCGATCATTCGGCCATGCGGACCAGCTGTTAGGAATGAAGTCAGCAAAGGCAACACGGTCAAGATCTACTTTACCATCCTTTACTGCTGCCAAATCGACCAATGTTCCTCGCGGTACGCCCCATGGTGGTGCGGATTCAACAGCGAGAGCGAAGGCGACATGTTCGTTTTGAACGGTAATGTCTTGAGCGTGTGTAGCTTCGCCATCGGGGATCGTGGTCTTTCCCTGTGTGATACTCACTCCCGCATGCGCTGAAGTTCCAAGCAAAAGGCCAGAGATTAAAGTTGCCACTGCACTTTTTGAAAAATTATGCATGAAGACAC
>NZ_WXWT01000246.1:0-4349 GCF_009904725.1 Vibrio sp. V43_P6S15P86 | reverse complement strand
TAAGTTTCCTCAACTCGGCTCGGCATCGCTATATCATCGCCAGCTTGTACAATAATAAGCTTATTTTGGTATTGCCCCCGCAAGGAGTTGATTTGGCTAACTAAACCAACATTTTGCTTATTGTGGCGATATTCAATATTTAATCCTTTAGGCGCAAACTCTAAAAGCGATAGAATTATTTTATGACTATCATCAGGTGAACAGTCATCCAAGATCAATAATTGGCTTGGCCACACGGTCTGGTTCAATGCCGCTGGCAATGTTTTCTCAAGATAACGAGATTGTTTATAACAAAAGAAGACATAAACCACGTCTTCTAATACTTGCACATGCTCTTGTGTCATTACTCAACCTTAAAAGAGTTGATTGCATCGACTACTTCTTGACTCTCGTCTTCACTCAAGTAGGACGACATTGGCAATGACAGCACCTCATTTTGTAACTGCTCAGTCAACGCTAATGACAGATGACCAAACTCTTTATAAGCCTGCTGTTTATGCGGCGCTATCGGGTAATGTACTTGTGTTTGAATACCATGCTCTGATAAATGCTTAACCAATGCATCTCGGTGTGAAGTTCGCACCACAAACAAATGCCATACATGTGCCTCAGGCTCTGTCACTTCCGGCAAGATAATATTCGGGTTGTTGATTTCGCGTAAGTAAAATGCCGCCAGCTCCTGACGCGCTTTCGTCTGCGCTGGAAGGTAGTTCAGTTTCACTGACAACATCGCCGACTGAATTTCATCCAAACGACTGTTCAATCCTTGATAAAGATTCTGGTATTTAACATGTGAACCGTAGTTTCGAAGGGCACGCAAGGTTTCGGCAAGCTCTTCATCGTTGGTCGTAATAGCGCCACCATCACCCAATGCACCTAGGTTTTTACCCGGATAGAAGCTAAAGCCTGAGGCGTCACCCCATGCTCCAGACTTCTTACCATCAAGTGTCGCACCATGAGACTGGGCGCTGTCTTCCAACACGAGAAGATTGTGTTTTGTTGCCAACGCCATAATCGCTGGCATATCGGCCAACTGGCCGTACAGGTGCACCGGCAAAATGACTTTCGTCTTTTCTGTAATCGCCGCTTCAATCGCTTCAGGACTGATATTGTGCGTCTGCTCATCCGGCTCCACAAACACCGGAACCAAGTCCGCTTCGGTGACCGCCAATACCGATGCGATATAGGTATTACCCGGTACGATAACTTCATCACCTTTGTTGATTTTTCCTAGCTCTCGCCAAGCCTTTAACGTCAGTGTTAAAGCATCTAAGCCATTCGCAACGCCTATACAATGTTTAACACCACAGTAGTCAGCAAATGCTTGTTCAAACTGTTCCGTTTCCTTGCCAAGGATATACCAGCCAGATTCAATCACGCGTGCACAGGCTTGTTTCAATTCGTCTTCGTACTCGGCATTTAAGCGCTTTAGCTCTAAAAAATTAACGTTCATTATCTACCTAGGATTTTTTCACACTTCAATTTCATTGGCTCAATATCTGACGGGTATATTTCATAAAGATAATCCAAGTCTGTATCACCAACGAGTCGAGCACCGAACTTTTCATGGAATTTGTTTACCGCATGGTTATCTTTGCGAACATCGAAGTGGCATTTTTTAAAACCCAACACATCAAAGCCAAATTGATAAACTAAAAGAGCACTTTCGAGGGCAGCGTAACGTGTTTTTTCATGATTCAGGATCCAACTTCCCCAACAAAAAGAAACACCTTTAAAGTCGTAAAGTCTAACTGTTCCGCATTTGGTTCCATCTAGCCTCTCTATAATGAAGTAAAACTGCTTCTTTTGTTGCTCGTCCTCTTTATACGCTCTTATCCATAATCTTTGTGCTTCAACACTCGTATCGCATTTGGACAAGTGTGTATTGTATTTTTCATCACCTCGAAGCTGAGTTATAAACTCTGCATCATCTTCTTGAACAAGGCGAAGTTGTATTGTCTTACTTTTCAGCATGTTTGTTTACCACATTCAAAAATTCAGCATAATCGCGTATGTAATCGGCTTCATCATACAATTCACTAGCGACAACCATTAGCACACAATCTTCAGAAAAGTCGTGCATCTCACGCCATTTTAAGCCTTTGATATGCAGTCCTACATCGGGAGAGGAAAGCGTCACTGTCTCTTTCGTGGTACCATCATCAATGACGAAAGTCACGCTACCTTTCATGCAGATAGCGACTTGCTCTAAGTCGTAGTGTGCATGAAAGCCCCTCGCTAAACCGCTTTGTGTATCAAAGATGTAGTAAATACGTTTGATATCAAACGGAATGTTTTTGTGTTGCTCTAACGAGATTAATGAGCCTCGCTCATCACCCATTTTCTGAAAAGATATTAGCGGTATATTCGACATTTATTCTTCCAATAACTCTAGAAGATAGCGGCCATAATCGTTTTTAGATAAGGCTTTTCCTGCAGCTTGAATGTGCTCTCGCGTTAACCAGCCTCGGCGATACGCAATCTCTTCTAAGCAAGCCACTTTGTAACCTTGGCGTTTCTCGATCGTTTCGACAAAGTGAGCAGCTTCAAGCAAGCTGCCATGTGTTCCCGTGTCTAACCACGCAAAGCCACGCCCTAGCACGTCAACCGTCAACTTCCCTTGCTCTAAGTAAGCTTGGTTAATACTCGTAATTTCTAGCTCGCCACGATGGGACGGTTGAATAGTTTTGGCAATGTCCACAACGCGGTTATCGTAGAAATACAGTCCGGTCACGGCGTAATTGGATTTTGGCTTGAATGGCTTCTCTTCAATCGATAGCGCTCGCATCTCTTCATCAAATTCCACCACACCAAAGCGCTCAGGATCTTTCACTTTATAGCCAAAGACCGTCGCACCTTCCGTTAAAGCAGCGGCTTGCTGCAACTTCGGAGTGAACCCTTGCCCATAAAAGATGTTGTCACCCAGCACCAAACATACTGAGTCATCGCCAATGAATTCTTCACCAATGATGAAGGCTTGAGCTAAGCCGTCTGGACTTGGTTGAATCGCGTATTGCAACTCAATGCCAAACTCTGAGCCATCACCCAATAGGCGCTGAAATCCTTCCTGGTCTTCTGGCGTGGTGATGATCAAGATTTCACGAATGCCCGCAAGCATCAGTACTGACAACGGGTAGTAAATCATTGGTTTGTCATAAACCGGCAGTAACTGCTTAGAGACACCGCGTGTAATAGGGTAAAGGCGAGTGCCCGAGCCACCTGCTAAAATAATGCCTTTCATTATTCGCCCGCTCCTAATCGCTCTAAACTGTATGAACCATCAAGCACGCGTTGCCACCATTGCGGGTTGTTTAGGTACCATTCCACGGTTTTACGAATGCCGCTTTCAAAGGTTTCTTCCGGCGTCCAGTTAAGCTCTTGAGCAATCTTGGTCGCATCAATTGCGTAGCGCACATCATGACCGGGGCGATCTTTGACATAAGTGATCAAAGATTCATAAGACTCAACACCTGCCGGCTTGTCTGGTCGCAGCTCTTCAAGCAAAGCACAAATGGTTTTCACTACTTCGATGTTTGCTTTTTCGTTATGGCCACCGATGTTGTAGGTTTCACCGACTTCACCTTCGTTGACTACTTTGTAAAGCGCGCGGGCATGGTCTTCCACAAACAGCCAATCTCGGATTTGCATACCATCACCGTACACAGGCAACGGCTTGCCATCGAGGGCATTTAAAATCATCAGAGGGATCAACTTCTCTGGGAAGTGGTACGGGCCATAGTTGTTGGAGCAATTGGTGACAAGTGTCGGTAAACCATAAGTACGCTGCCAAGCGCGAACTAGGTGATCGCTCGAAGCTTTAGATGCAGAATATGGGCTGCTCGGCGCGTATGAGGTGGTTTCGGTGAACAAATCATCCGTTCCCTCTAGATCGCCATACACTTCATCCGTAGAAATATGATGAAAACGGAATGCCGATTGGCGCGCTTCATCTAAGCCCGACCAATATTGACGGGCCGCTTCGAGCAGATGGTAAGTGCCCATCACGTTGGTCTCAATAAAAGCAGCAGGACCATCAATAGAGCGATCGACATGAGACTCAGCCGCTAAATGCATAACCATATCGGGTTGATGCTCTGAAAACACGCGATCTAGTTCAGCTCGGTCACAGATATCTACTTGCTCAAAGTAGTAACGTTCACTCTCTGAGACATCAACCAGTGATTCTAGATTCCCTGCGTAGGTCAGTTTATCTAAATTGATGACGGTATCTTGGGTGTCACGAATGATATGTCGGACAACAGCTGACCCAATGAAGCCTGCTCCACCGGTTACTAATATTTTCATTACAAATGTTACCTACGTTAATTTTTGTGCCATCAGATACACAT
>NZ_WXWT01000351.1:0-4354 GCF_009904725.1 Vibrio sp. V43_P6S15P86 | reverse complement strand
GTATTGGTCACAGTAGCAGGAAACAAGAAGTTCACTCATGGCTCGTATTTGATGCTACCAGAGCCTTTGTGTCGGGGGCTATTAGGCTGCCGCGTTCTGATTATCCATAAAGATAGACTGAATGAGTTCAGTACCTTGAATGAAAGCCAGCTCAAACAGCGCAATATTGGTATACCCGCAACTTGGGCAGATGCAGATTTGTTTCGCGAGAACCAATATCACGTCAGCGAGCAAGGTAATTTAGAAGAGCGATTACTCGCCGTACAAAGTGGTGAATGTGATTACATGGCACTGGGCGCGAATGAAGCCGAAGCTATCTTGTCAGAGTATGCACAGCTGGTTCCTGACTTAGTTGTAGAGCCCACGCTTTTACTCTATTACCCATTTCCTTTGGTGTTTTATTGTCACCCCGAGCAAACTGACTTATTAGCCGATATCGAACACGGTTTGTCACTTTGCAAAATCAGTGGTGAACTGGATAGTTTGTTTGAAAACACTTACGGAGCCGATGTACGAGCAGTAAAGCTCCACCAGCGCCGTGTATTTCACTTAACCAATCCAATATTACCGATCGAACTGGCTTATTATCAGTCAGACTTGCTGCCTGCTTAAGGTCTGTTTGGAGTTATTTACGGAACTTAGATACTGTCGACTCTCGCACGATAAGATCAATCGGAGGGAGTCGAGCTGTGCATTTGTCTCCCGTCAGCAAACTTAAAATCGACTCCGCACAGACTACGCCTATTTCTTCGACAGGCTGACGCAATGTTGTAAGCCCAGGAGTAAAAAACTTCGATGTCGGAAGGTCATCAAAACCAACCACAGATACGTCTTCTGGTACTCTCAAACCATTATCATGCAACGCCTTGATAGCGCCATATGCCGTCTGATCGTTGGCAGCAAACAACGCAGAGAAGTGCACCTTCGACTCAATCAACTGCACCGTTTGCTCATAGCCAGTCTCGCTACTGAAGTCACCCTGCTTGATCAAATTATTGCGAATTTTAATTCCTGCTTCATTCAGTGCTTTTTTGTAGCCGACAAAGCGAGCAACCGCATCTGGCTGGTTAAGCAAGCCCTTAATGTGTGCGATGTTCACGTGTCCTTGTTGCAGTAGATGAAGGGTTGCCATATGCCCCCCCAGAACATTGTCAATGTTGACCGATTTGAGCCTTTCTCCAGCATAACTGTACCCCACGGCAACCACCGGAATATGCTTTGCATAGTCAGTTAGCTCTTGCTCAGTCAAACTGCCCGCGACCACAATCACGCCATCGACATTGCTCTTTTCTAAGTATTCCAAGGCTTGAAGCTGCATGCTGTGCTGCCAATATCCAGATGCAATCACCAAAGAATAACCTTTAGGCCCAAGAAAGCTTTCCATATCGTTAAAAATGCGGCTGGTAAACGGGCTCTCTGGATTTTGGACCAGTACACCAATCGTCATCGAACGTGTATTGCTGCCTTGGCTCATGTGGAAATTGGGTTTGTAACCCAGCGCTTTTATCGCGTCTTCAATCGCGATGGTTTTGGGTTTAGAGATAAACGTGGTGCGATTTAAAAAGCGTGAAACGGTACTCGGGGAGACGCCAGCTAACTTGGCCACATCGTAAATAGAAGGAGAGCGTTTTTTCTTTTTCATAATTATCCGACAGTTCCAATATGAACAAGCCAATAGCAGAAATATAAGTTATGAGCTCTATTCACTCAATATCATTGATAAAGGACCTTTAAATAAGAAAAGCCAGTGCACAAGCACTGGCTCTTAATCTTGTCCATCAACAAAAATTAAAAAGTCGCAAGTGAGTTTTCACTCAGTGCATCAAACAAGTGAATAGCATCAAGGTCTAAGTATAGCGTTAACATGTCAACATCCACTTCCGCGGCTTGTGTTTCGACCATTAAAGGCTGACCCGCGATTTCCGTTTTGAGCAGAATGCTCGCGCCAAGCAGCTCCTTGTCGTTGATTTTAACAGGGATTGGCAACACACGCTCGTGTTCCACTTGCTCAGCACGTAGATGGATGTCGGTTGGACGCACACCAAAATACAGCGCTAGGTTCTTCGAGGCATGGGCTTTAAAGCGCTCTGGAAGAGGCAGAAGAACGTCGCCTAACGCCACTTTCCAGTTACCCTCTTCGCCTACTAGCTTCGCATCCAACATGTTCATAGATGGGTTACCAATGAACTGCGCCACGAACTTGTTCGCAGGACGTTGGAACACTTCCGTTGGAGTACCAACCTGTGCCACGTAACCGTCTTTAAGAATCACGATACGATCTGCCAGTGTCATTGCTTCAATCTGATCGTGAGTCACATAGATGGTCGTGGTTTTAAGCTCGCGGTGAAGCTGTTTGATCTCTTCACGCATCACACCTCGCAGTTTGGCATCAAGGTTCGACAATGGCTCATCAAATAGGAACACTTTAGGCGTACGCACCATCGCTCGTCCCATAGCCACACGCTGACGCTGACCACCCGAAAGCTCTTTTGGTTTTCGCTCCAGTAGAGTATCCAGCTCCAGCATTTTGGCCGCTTTACGCACCTCCACATCGATTTGATCTTTCGGCATTCCCTTGAGCTTAAGTGCAAACGCGATGTTTTCGTACACTGTCATGTGTGGATAGAGCGCGTAGCTCTGGAACACCATCGCTAGGTCACGGTCTTTCGCATCGATTTTGTTCATCAGCTTATCGCCAACGTAAATCTCGCCTGCCGTGATGCTTTCCAATCCCGCCAGCATACGAAGCGTGGTCGATTTTCCACATCCAGATGGACCAAGGAAAACCACGAACTCACCATCTTGTACCGTGAAGTCAAAATGCTTTACCACTTCCACATCATCGTAAGACTTCTTGATGTTTTTGAATTCTACTTTCGCCATTATTTGTTCTCCTCAGCTCGATCTAGCAGCATATTTCGGTACGCGATCGCACTCTGCTTTAAGGTGCGTTTCTGGGTTTGGTAATCAACATGTACGATACCAAAACGCTGTTTGTAGCCGTACGCCCACTCAAAGTTATCCATCAGGCTCCAAGCAAAGTAACCATTGACGTTCACACCGGATCTGATTGCTTCATCTACCGCTTCTAGGTGCGATTGGAAGTAACGCACACGCTGTTCATCATTCACTTCGCCATCTACATAGTGATCATCGCCCGCAGCACCATTCTCCGTGATATACAGTGGCGGCAAATTCTCATAGCGTAATTTCAAGCGCAGTAGCAATTCGGTCAGTGCTTGCGGGTAGATCTCCCAACCAATAAAGGTGTGTTCGTGATCGGGTTGCGGCACAGTATCGATACCGCCGTGTTCGTTGTAACGCACCACACAACGGGTATAGAAATTGATTCCGATAAAGTCTAAGTCAGTGCGGATGATGTCGAGATCACCCTCCAGAATCATTGGTAAGTTGTTCGCTTGGCGTTTTAATACTGCTTCTGGATATGAGCCTTTTAGTACCGGATCCATAAACCAGTGGAAGCCTTCTGCATCAGAGTATTCAGCCGCTTCTGCATCCGCCTCTGAGTATGGATAGGCTGGCGTCGCATTGAAGACACATCCGTGTAACGCATTCGGTGCGTTCTTACGCATGTGCGGAATCGCCAGTCCATGCCCCAACATTAAGTGGTGCGCGGCCAGAAACCCTTCGCGATCGCCTTTAAGACCTGGTGCATGTTCGCCCCAACGATACCCTAAATAGGCAGCACAGAACGGTTCATTAAGTGTGGCATACGAATCGATCTTGTCACCAAAGTAACCACTCACGATATTCGCATACTCAGCAAAATTGTAGGCCGTTTCACGATTTAGCCAGCCACCTTTGTCTTCAAGATACTGAGGCAAATCCCAGTGGTAAAGCGTAACGAATACTTTAAGACTGCGAGCGTGGCACTCATCGATGATTTGCTCGTAAAACTTCAGCCCTTCTTCATTTATTTTGCCATCTTGAGGAAGAATGCGCGGCCATGCTATCGACAGACGGTACGCATCAACCCCTAACTCCTGGATCATCTCAATATCTTGTTTCCAGAGGTGAAAGTGGTCACACGCAACATCGCCGTTGTCGGCATTTGCGACTGCGCCTGGTTTATTACAGAATGTGTCCCAAATAGAGGGCGTACGACCGCCCAGCTGTGCACCGCCTTCAATTTGGTAAGAAGAAGTTGCGACACCAAACAAGAAATCTGGGCGACGCATTTGTGAATCTTGGGGTAATAGGAATTTATCCATTATATTTTTATGCCTTAAGTTTCTCTTAACCTTTCACAGCGCCTGATGTCAGACCGCTAATCATCTGTTTCGAAGCAAATAAGTAAGTAATTACTAACGGGAGAATAGAGATAGTAGTACCT
>NZ_WXWT01000192.1:0-4357 GCF_009904725.1 Vibrio sp. V43_P6S15P86 | reverse complement strand
GTATAAATAAGCTTTCCACTAAACAGTGACACATTGGTCTTGTGTATGCTACAATATTTCTATTAGTAACATTGTGTTCAACGAGAGCTTTTAGTATTGACGTTTATTACTAATCCGTAAACTTATCGATTGATTGGTTGGTGAAGAACAACCGTTGTGTTAAGTTTCTGAATCCCACGGATAGATTCAATTTCATTAGATAGGTGGTGAATAGACTGAAGATCAGGAGCTTCGATAAGAGCAATAATGTCAAAGCTACCACCCACAACGCTTGTCAGTCGTATCTCTGGAATCTCTTTAAGGGCATTCGTTACTTCGTTTTTTTTACCTTTTTCACAAGAGATCAGCAGATAGCTGGCTGCTTTTCGACCCTCATGCTCGATTCGGATCTGGGCAGTGTAGCCCTTGATGATACCGGTTTTTTCCAACCTATTGATTCTTTCTGCGACAGCAGTACGAGACAAACCGATGTTTCTAGATAGATTCGCAATTGATTCTCGTCCGTTTGATAACAGACTGGAAAGGATTTTACGATCTAACTTGTCTAAGCCTTGTAAAGTCATGTTTGAAATCATGTGTTCTACCTATTCTGGTTTTATATAGTTATTAAATCGACTCTGGGAGTGTAAAGTTATACAGCTCGGCTAGAGTGAATGGGTTTTTCTGTGTCAAAGGAGTGATACGAAGGCTCAAGTCCCTCCCAGACACTTTCATGTCACTGACGAAGCTACCGTTATGAGTGTTTGTTAGGGTCGAATCACCTAGCAATCTGTATATCGCCCACTGACCACTCTTATTAAGAACGTGCTGCTTGCCCTCGTCTGTCACATCTTGGATCGTGATACTAATGTTGAAGTCACCGTTCTGCGGCGGCCACTCCATCTCACGAATTCGGCTCGGACCGTGATAGTAGTTGATATCAGTGTCTGAAATTTTCAGACTGGCTCTGATAGCACTGGAATCAAGGTCTAATACTTTCGCACTGAACGAGATGTAAACTCGGTTTGTGCTCTTATTGATCAACGTATCGCGGATAACGTTGTAATTGCGCAATTGCACCAATAGGGCAGGTGAAAGTGGCATTGTCTTGCCATCCATCTGTTTTGGTGTCCACAAGTTTGTATCGTAGAACGGTGCGAAGTTCTTCTGAATAAACGTGTCTAACAAACCACCTGATGCAAACAACAATTCGAAGTCTTCAATCGAGATTTCTTCTGTCGCGTTTAGATCAAATGGGTATTTACCAAGTCCTAGCTCTTTAAACTTGGTGTAAATCTCGCTGTACCATTGGGTTTGAATGCCTTTTGCTGATTCCGCAATCATTACTGACCAGCTTTGCTGAACCACATCAAGCAACCAGCTGCGTACTGGCTCTGGTGACTTTTGAGCAATCTGCTTAAGTTTGATAAGAGGATCCGCTTCAGTGCTGTTCATACGGTGTTGAGCAGCGGCCAACGCAGCCATTTGTGGATCAGGCGCATCAGCGATGTCTTTCATGTAAGTACGAACACGGCTCAAGGCTGTAATGGTCTCATCCCATGGAGTAGGGGAGTTTGGCGTTTCACTAACTTGAAGTTGGTTCAACAAGTGGAAAGCTTGCTCAACGCGCTTCATCAGTAAGTAATCTGGTTGTGCGGCTTCTTCTACTGCTTCTGATGCCGAGTCTGCCTCTTCCGCGAGTTTCGGGTTTACTTTAGCGATTAACGCGTTCTTCTTGCCAACAGGAGAGAACTGAGTGTTCGCGTAAACTTGCTTCAGCACGGTAGTCATTGGCGAAGATGGACCTGAAATAAGGTCTATAGCGTTCGTCAAGTCACCCACATTGCTGTAGTTCTGAACTTTTAGCTCACTCAGTGCATTACGCCAGTAGTTGATGTAGTCATCTGTGTACTTCTTACGGACCTGAGTCTTAAATGCATCCTGCTCTTGCTTGGTCGGAATCACATGGTTTGATAAACCTAAAACCCAGTTATCGCTGATCACTTGTTGTGACATCAAATCAACACGAGGGCGATAGAAGGTACTAAACCCTGTTGAGGTGTAAACCTTATCGATCACAAGTCGATTGTCGTCTAGCGGTTCGTTAAATACGTTGTTGAACTCAAAACCAACGGCACGTTGAAGATCGAGCGTACCAAGGTCAATGGTATCAGCCTGGTTCAAAATGCCTGCGTAAACGAGATCTACATTGGAGTTAGCCAGTAATGAGCGACGAGTCGCGCGTACAATGTCCATGTTGATATCAACCGGTGCAAATTGAGTGCGGAAGTAGGCATCCAAGTAACGCATTGCTTGGTTAACAACATCTGGCTTATCGCTCAAATCGTTGAGAGTTTGAAGTGTTTGGCGACGTAGGAACTGAATGTCACGTTTCGATGGGTCATTCAGCATCAAGTAGCCTTTTAGCAATGGCAACGTCGCGGCAATATCATGTTGATTGTGAGTCAACTCGAGACGGTAACCTCTCTCTACAAGGGGCATAAGTTGTTGTGCGACTTCTTTAAGCAGAGCTTCGTAAGCCAATCTTGTGCTTTGGTCTAGGCGACTGATGTTTAATGGCAAGACTTCTTCGTCTAGTGCACGAGAGCCTTCTAGCCACGCGCTGTATGACGGTTGAATTGCACGTGTTGCGTTAACCAATAACTGGTTAAAGCTTGCTTCTTGCTCTACCTGACCTTTGTCATCAATGCCAAGCAGTTGATTGATGACACGTAGGTTACTGTCTAGTGTTGTAACAAAGAAATAGGTACCGCCAGCCAACAAGATCACGGACGCCAACATAGCCAAATGGCTTTGACGTTGGATCAAACGCAGGTACGTTTTGTTCTCACCGGCAAAATCGCTCTCTGGCAAAATCTGAGAATCAATCAGGAAACGAGAGAAGTAGGGCGTTTCTGTCAACTGTGTGTGCTCTGACGCAATGATCGGCAAATTAAAGTAATTGCTGCAGCTTCTTGCTAACAGGTTGTACTTACGACCACCTTGTAAGCTAGAGCAGAAGAAGATCTCACGGATATCAAGAGAATAAACGCCGCTGTTCGCTTCACAAAGACGTTCAAGTACATAACTGATTTCCGCTTGGCAAAGTTCAAATTGCTTAGGAAACGCAAGAATTGCTTGTTTCTCGTCGATATCGGTTGAATTTGCTGAAGCGTCTAAAGCGTTGCTTTCAAGTACTTTGACTAGATTACGGTAACCATCGCGGTAATACTCAGTGATTACGCCTTTCGCTTCTTTCAAAGGAATAGACAGGAACTCTACGCGAGTTTTAAGCGAGCTAAAATGCACGTATTCCTTAAAGCCATCCAACTTGTCGAGTTTCGACATCATCAGGTAAACAGGCAATGCTGAAGAGGTTTTCTCACTTATGGAGCCCAAACGCTGCAATAAGGCAGTGATGGTGTAATCTTTTTGCTCTGGTTCAGAAACAATCATGAACTCAAAGTCAGTAAAGAGCAGGCAACCTGAAAATGGCTTTCTCGGACGGTGACGAATCACTTCATCGACAAAGGTATTCCACAGTGACGCATCGCTGTTTGATACCTCTTGGAACACGAGGCGTTGATCTGGCTTGATGTAAACCGCACTGTCAGATTCATACCATTCAAAGAAATCGTTTTTTGCAGTGCGGGAACGATCCATCGGTTTAATTGCGATTGAATTAAACAAGAATTGGCGTCGCCCAGACGCTTTATTACCAATCATAAGATAAATTGGCTTCTTGCCTGAATGAGACAGAAGAGGGCGAATAACCATCAAAAGGGCTTCTTCTTCTGTTTCTAGACGCTGAGCTTTTGAGTTGTTCTTTTTCTTAATCCATAGTGAAAACTGGAATATAAGATAAAAGGTGACAATGACTCCTAGACCAAACCATAGATAAAGCTTATCTGCATCTTTGAGTAAGAATAAATATACTGCTGCAAATATCGCGGCTAAAACCAGAGCTACTATGGTAGAAACCGCGATCGAGTTTCTCAGTATTTTTTGTTTGAACATAAGCCTATAAATTCTTCATTGGTATTGTTTTTGTGCTCAGTTTAGGTGAGTTTAATATAGTAAAAAATTGATTAGGAAGGGTTTTCTCTTTTGGTGCTAGACGACTCAAAGTGAAAATATGTTAAATAACTCTAACTGAATAATACCTTGAAAATAGCATGGGTAATCGCCTTTTAATGTAGGAAAATTCTATATTGTGTTAGCTTTGTTTGATGTAATGCCCCCCAATCTGAACATATGCCGAGTCATCATCAATATTAAAAGTGGGCGCCTGGACGTTTGCTCAACTGGGAAGCCAATATCGTCCCAGTTACACGAGAAGTCGTTAATGAGGTGCTTACCTTCAAGCCTCGTCCAGGGC
>NZ_WXWT01000464.1:0-26748 GCF_009904725.1 Vibrio sp. V43_P6S15P86 | reverse complement strand
CCTGAGTGGTGCGTGGGCGTGAAACTTTACCCGCACCAATAAAAGTGTTAAATTGATCACGTTTTTAGGCCATTTTGGTTTAAAACGTCAGCAGATTTTCGTGATTGTTCAACCAAGGAATTCCCCTTGCAGGCTTACACCCAAAAAATCATTCAGCGACTAGATAATTTGAATCAGCAGCGAGTTGATCGTGCGCTGGCGCTTATGGATTCGCAAAGCCAGCAAGTCTTCCACTTGATTCCTGCCTTGTTGAACTACAACCATCCTGTGATTCCTGGCTATTACGATGCCGATGTCCCGTTTGGTGTGCATGGGCTGGCGCTAAATAGCATTCAGCAGCAATTCATTGATGACATTCAACTTGCGATTGGTCAGCCACTTAAAACGGCTGAGAAGCCGGCTATCTTGGGCTTATACACCATGGGTAGTACCTCATCAATTGGTCAAAGTACTTCTAGTGATTTAGATATTTGGGTGTGTATTTCGCCAGATATGGATTGTGACGAGCGAGAATTGCTGACCAATAAATGCTTGCTGATCACCGACTGGGCACAAAGCCAAGGGGTGGAGGCGAACTTCTTCTTAATGGATGAAGAACGCTTTAGAAGCAACCATTCTGAAGAGATGACAGGTGATAACTGTGGCTCATCTCAGCACTTACTTTTGCTTGATGAATTCTATCGCAGCGCGGTGCGTATTGCTGGACAGCGTTTATTATGGCAAATAGTGCCGCCAGAAATGGAAGAGTGTTACGACGAGTACGTTTCTCAATTGTGCAGTGAAGGTTACATTGACTGTAGTGAATGGATCGACTTTGGCAAATTGAACCGCATTCCTGCTGAAGAGTACTTCGGCTCGAACTTGTGGCAGCTATACAAAAGTATCGATTCTCCCTACAAATCGGTATTAAAAGCCATTCTGCTTGAAGCTTATTCGTGGGAATACCCACATACGCAACTGTTAAGCATCGACACCAAGCGTCGTTTCTTTGCCCATGAGCCAGACCTCTATGGCATGGATGCATACTACTTAATGCTGGAAAAAGTGACTCGCTATTTAGAGCGAATCCAAGACGACACTCGTTTGGATTTGGTGCGCCGTTGCTTCTATCTCAAAACCCATGAAAAGTTGTCGCGTGAACCGGATGTCGGTTCAGTGGCTTGGCGCCGTGAAGCGCTGAGCGACATGATTGCAAAATGGGATTGGGATGCCAGCGTTGTTGCTGAGCTTGATGATCGCCGCAACTGGAAAGTTGAACAGGTAAAAGTGGTGCATCATGCGTTGCTGGATGCGTTGATGCAGAGCTACCGTAATTTGATTCAATTTGCGCGTCGCAACGACATTACCTCCGCTATCAGCCCGCAAGACATCAGTATTTTGGCGCGTAAGCTTTACGCCGCTTTTGAAGTATTGCCGGGCAAAGTGACGTTGCTCAACCCACAGATTTCCCCTGATTTGCATGAACCGGATTTAAGCTTCATCGAAGTGAAAGATGGTGGTGTGAACAAGTCTGGTTGGTATCTCTATAAACAACCTCTGATCGCGCACCGCATTTTGGGGCAGCCATACTTAGAACATCATGAATACTTGAGCAAGTTAGTCTCTTGGGCATTCTTTAATGGTTTAATCACCGAGTCGACTCGTTTGCACGCGGTGGTGCGTGAAGCGCAACTGGATATCGATAAGTTCTACCAAATGGTGAGCGACTTACGAAATACCTTTGCGCTGCGTAAGCGCCGTCCGACGATGCAGGCATTAGCGAGCCCATGTGAAATAAGCCAGCTAGCGATGTTCATCAACTTTGAAAATGATCCTACGTCAGAGCTTTCGGGCCGTTCACTGAAAGTGGATGTGAAAAATACCGATATCTTCAGTTTTGGTCCGGAACATAAAAACTTAGTCGGCAGTGTCGACTTGGTTTACCGTAACTCCTGGCATGAAGTGCGTACGCTGCATTTCAAAGGGGAAACGGCGATGCTGGACGCACTGAAAACCATTCTGGGCAAAATGCACCAAGACGCGTTGCCACCAGAATCGGTGGATGTGTTCTGTTATGCGAAGAACATGCGTGGTGTGATGCGTAATATGGTCTACCAGCTTTTAGCGGAATGTATCGACTTACGCTTGAAGCCAGTAGAGCAAGAAAAACGTCGCCGCTTTAAAGCGATGCGCCTTGGTAACCAAACTTACGGGCTGTTCTTTGAACGTCGTGGGGTGTCGGTGCAGAAGTTAGAAAACTCCATTGATTTCTATCGCAGCATTTCTACTAACAAACTTAAAGGCTCGCCGCTATTAATGCTCGATCGTGAGCAAGAGTATCAAATGCCAGAAGCGGTGGATGGTTTTGCTAGTGAAGGTCTGGTGCAGTTCTTCTTTGAAGATAATGAAGATGGCTTCAATATTTATGTGTTGGATGAGTCAAACCAAGTTGAAGTGTATCACCAATTCAGTGGCTCCAAAGACGAGATGATTTCGTCCGTGAACAGCTTTTACACATCAGTAAAAGACGACAGTCGTGTTGCGTCGAAGTTTATCAACTTTAACCTGCCGCAGTACTACCAGATTATCCATCCAGAAGAGGGCAATGCTTATATCATCCCTTATCGTAATGATGGTTGCTCGCCGCATCGTCCGACGAAAGCGGTGAACGCGTGATTAAACCCGTATCAATAAACAAAAAGAGCACTTCGGTGCTCTTTTTGTTTTGGTGACGATTGACGGACATTATGCCCAATCAATGGCTTCGCCCGCGTGCTTTTCACACTCTTGCTTCACCATTTCAAATAGCTCCATGCCCGTTTTTGAGCAGGTCCATTTATCTTCAATAAGCTTGAAGTGGAAACCACCAGATTTGGACGCTAGCCAGATCTCATGCATCGGCTCTTGGCGGTTAATGATGATTTGGCTGCGGTCTTCAAATTCCAATGTCATTACGTTGCCAGTGACTTCGTAATCAATGTCTGCGCCTGAATCATCGATGGATTCTTCGATGATTTGCATCTGCGCATCCACCAGTTGATGAAATTCAGTATCGTTCATCCGTCTATCCTATTGCTTTTCCTGAGTGTGGTGCGATTATAGGGGGCATTGATTCAATAATCACGATATGCGAAATGAAAAAATTAGTTACTGTGTTGTTTGTGATGGTTGCCGCGACGTTAGCGGGATGTGGCCAGTCTGGCTCACTATACATTCCAGATGACACTCAACAGAATGAGCAATCACAATAAATAACCGCGCCTTAGGGTGAAATTAGGGTTCAGCAGTCGAATAAAATAAGGGAAGCGAATTTTGGATTACTTCAACTATCAGGATGATGGCCAGCTTTGGGCCGAAGACGTCCCACTTCAAGCTCTTGCAGAGCAATATGGCACTCCTCTTTACGTATATTCTCGAGCCACGCTAGAGCGCCACTGGAAGGCGTTTGATAGTGCTGTGGGTCAACATCCTCATCTAGTTTGCTACGCGGTGAAAGCGAACTCAAACCTAGGCGTATTGAACGCACTGGCGCGTTTGGGTTCGGGCTTTGATATCGTATCAGGTGGTGAACTTGAGCGTGTGATTGCCGCAGGCGGTGATCCGAAGAAAGTCGTCTTCTCTGGTGTTGGGAAAACACCTGCAGAAATGAAGCGTGCTCTTGAGCTAGGTATCAAATGTTTCAACGTTGAATCTGAGCCCGAGCTAGAACGTTTGAATAAGGTTGCGGGTGAGCTTGGTGTGATTGCGCCAATTTCTCTGCGTATCAATCCAGATGTCGACGCGAAAACACACCCTTACATTTCGACTGGTCTTCGCGACAATAAATTCGGCATTGCATTTGATCGTGCGCCAGATGTTTATAAATTCGCGCAAAGCCTGCCGAACTTGAATGTGCAAGGTATAGACTGCCACATTGGTTCTCAGCTCACCAATATCGACCCATTTATCGACGCGACAGACCGTTTATTAGCCCTGATTGATGATTTAAAAGCGCAAGGCATTAACATTCGTCACCTTGATGTCGGCGGTGGTTTGGGTGTGGTCTATCGTGATGAGTTACCACCACAGCCTTCAGATTACGCCAAAGCGTTACTAGGTCGTCTTGAAAATCACCAAGACTTGGAGCTGATTTTTGAGCCGGGCCGAGCAATTGCTGCGAATGCAGGTATCTTGCTAACGCGTGTTGAGTTTTTAAAACATACTGAGCACAAGAACTTTGCCATCATCGATGCGGCAATGAACGACTTGATGCGTCCTGCACTATACCAAGCATGGCAAGATATCGTGCCAGTTTCGCCGCGCACGGGTGAAGCACAGACTTACGATTTGGTTGGCCCTATTTGTGAAACCGGCGACTTCTTGGGTAAAGATCGCGCACTCGTTTTGCAAGAAGGTGATCTACTCGCGGTTCGTTCAGCAGGTGCCTATGGTTTTGTGATGTCTTCGAACTACAATACTCGTACCCGAGCGGCAGAAGTAATGGTGGATGGTAAACAAAGCCACTTAGTTCGCCAGCGTGAGGAGCTGACCAGTTTGTGGCAGCTGGAACAGATTCTACCGGAGTAACACACAACAAATGCATTTCCACTTTTCCAAAATGCACGGTTTGGGCAACGACTTCATGGTCGTCGACTGTATTACCCAGAACGTGTTTTTCTCGCAAGACCTGATCCGCCGTTTGGCGGATCGTCATACCGGCGTTGGTTTTGACCAATTGCTCGTGGTAGAAGCCCCTTACGACCCTGAAACTGATTTTCATTATCGGATTTTCAATGCCGATGGTAGTGAAGTCGAGCAGTGCGGGAATGGCGCGCGCTGCTTCGCGCGCTTTGTTCGCTTAAAAGGGTTGACCAATAAATACAGCATCAGCGTAAGCACCAAAAAAGGAAAGATGATTCTCAACATCGAAGATGATGGAGAAGTGACGGTCAACATGGGTGTGCCAGAGTTTGAGCCGAACAAAATTCCTTTCAAAGCCAAGCAAAAAGAGAAAACCTACATCATGCGCGCTGGTGAAAAAACGTTGTTCTGTGGCGCGGTAAGCATGGGTAACCCGCATGTGGTGACGGTGGTCGATGACGTGGATACTGCTGATGTCGATACATTAGGCCCGCTGCTTGAGTCGCACGAGCGTTTCCCAGAGCGCGTCAACGCTGGCTTTATGCAGGTGGTGAGTCGTGACCATATTCGTCTTCGAGTTTACGAGCGAGGCGCAGGTGAAACAAAAGCTTGTGGTAGTGGCGCATGCGCGGCGGTAGCGGTAGGGATTCTTCAGGGTCTGCTGGATGAAAACGTTAAGGTTTCTCTACCAGGTGGTGAACTGCGAATTGCGTGGCAAGGTCCGGGTAAGCCGTTGTTTATGACCGGACCTACAACGCATGTATTTGATGGTCAATTGTCTTGCTAGTAGAAGAAAAAGGAAACGGTTTGTCTCAAGTAGAAGCAGATGCCTTAACGGCTGAAGTGGTGGCCGAGTACCTCAAAGATCATCCCGATTTTTTTGTGCAGCGTCCGGAGCTTGTGGATCGTCTATCTTTCCCACACTCAGACTTGGGTGCGGTGTCTTTGGTGCACATACAAATGAATCGCCAACGTCAGCGCATTGAAGAGTTAGAGGAAGAGATCACCACACTGATGTCGCTTGCGGCGAACAACGATCGCACCTTTTACGAATTTATGGATTTGCAGGGGCAGATTCTAAAGTGTGGTGACTTTAAACAAGTCATTCATTCTATTGAAGAGAAAGCTAAAGCACTTGGCCTACGCGCGTTTGTTCGATTGTTTAGTCAATGCGACGCATCTATTCAATTGAGTAAGGAAAGTTATCAACGTTTTGCGACCACCCACCTAAATGGAAAAGACGCGTACTTAGGACGTCTTCGCAAAGTGGATCGTGAAGCTTTGTTTGGCAATATGGATGTGCCGGAAATGGGGTCCTATGTGGTACTACCGCTCGTGAAACAGCAAACAATGGGCGTGCTAGCGTTCTCTAGTGAGGATGGCGGTCATTTTCAACCAGATATGGATACCTTGTTTTTGCGTCACCTATCATTAGTAGTGGCACATCTCGCTCAAACATTGGTATGGCAAAGTTACGATGACGACAACTCCCAACACTCCTCTGCCAAATAGTCTGCAAAAGCCTCTTGAGCGCTTCTATGAATTCTTACGAAGCGAAAAGGGGCTCAGCCTACATACTCAACGCAATTACAAACAGCAGCTAGAAACCATGGCGCAGCACTTGGCTGAAATGGGACTTAAAGATTGGTCTCAAGTTGATGCAGGCTGGGTGCGCCAATTAGCAGGTAAGGGCATGCGAGAAGGCATGAAAGCCAGCAGTTTGGCAACGCGACTCTCATCGCTGCGTAGCTTTTTCGATTTCCTTATTCTGCGTGGCGAGATGTCGGCTAACCCAGCCAAAGGGGTTTCAGCGCCACGTAAAAAGCGCCCGTTGCCGAAAAACCTCGATGTTGATGAAGTGAGCCAACTGCTTGAGGTCAACGAAGACGACCCGTTGGCTGTGCGTGATCGCGCCATGATGGAGCTGATGTACGGTGCTGGCTTGCGTTTGGCTGAGTTGGTGAGTGTGGATGTACGTGATGTACAACTGCGCAGTGGAGAGCTTCGTGTTATCGGTAAAGGCGACAAAGAACGTAAAGTACCATTCTCTGGCATGGCAACTGAATGGGTTGCCAAGTGGTTGAAAGTCAGGGGCGACCTTGCTGCGCCAGGTGAACCCGCCTTGTTTGTGTCTAAACTCGGAACGCGTATTTCGCACCGTAGCGTGCAAAAACGTATGGCAGAATGGGGACAGAAACAGTCTGTGGCGAGCCATATTAGTCCGCATAAATTGCGTCACTCGTTTGCGACACATATGCTCGAATCCAGCAATAACTTACGTGCGGTGCAAGAGCTTTTAGGGCACGAGAACATTTCGACGACCCAAATCTACACGCACTTGGATTTCCAACATTTGGCGCAAGCCTACGACCAAGCCCACCCACGCGCACGTAAAAAGAACGGGGAGTGAGCCGAAGTATGAAATTTTATCGCCGTATCGAGCCTATTAAGGCCATGACCTTCGATCTTGATGACACGCTGTATGACAATTACCCGGTGATTATCCGTATGGAGCGTGAGTTGCTGGCTTGGTTGCAGCAAACACATCCTGCCGTGGCGCACATGGATAAGGCTGATTGGATGCAGGTAAAAAAACATGTGCTCCAGCAGAGACCGGATCTCAGAAGCGATGTGACGCTTTGGCGTTTAGTGCAGCTAAAGCATGGTTTTCTTTCAGTTGGCTATGATGAAGCGCAAGCTCAAGCCGCAGCTGAAGAGGGTGTGCAGCTCGCTTTGGATTGGCGCAGTCAGTTTGAAGTGCCCCAATCAAGCTTAGATGTTTTGACACAACTGGGAGAGCGAGTTCCGCTCGTGGCGATCACAAACGGCAACGTCGATTTAGATAAAATTGGCTTAACGCCGTATTTTCAATGTGTACTCAAAGCGGGCCCAGATGGGTTAGCGAAACCCGCCACCGATATGTTTACTAAGGCGAAACGGTTCTTGGATATCCCAGCAGAGAACATTCTACATGTCGGTGATCACCTAACCACGGATGTGCATGGTGCAAAGTCGGCTGGTTTTGCGGCTTGTTGGTTCAATGATATGAATAAAAATGTCATTAATCATTCAAAAACACGTACTTTACCTGATATTGAAATCAATAGTTTGCAGCCGTTAATCACACTTTTTTAATTGCTTTCGCATTAATCCATTCTAATCTCATTTTGTGTCTAGAAAAGCAGCGTAAAGCCACGTAAATTATTCACTATTAAGTAAAAATAGTAACGCCACACGTCGTGGTGAAGATAGTGTTACGGCAGTGGTAGGTACATGCGAGCTTTTTCAAAACTGGTTCATGATGTCAGTCAGTTAAATGACTTTTTAGTCACTTCTCAGTTCTCTTCAAGTAAACAATATTTGGTGCAAATATTGTCGACTCAATCACGCGACTTTACGACCACACTTGCGGACGCTGTTTTATTGTTGCTGCCGAATGCTCATGTTATGGGGCATAGTACGCGTAATGTCATTCTGGAAGGGGAGATATTTACCTCTGGTTGCCTGATCAGTGTGACTGAGTTCGAACAAACCACGCTTACTTCTGCTGTACAAACCTACTCTTACTCCCCCGATATTGATGGTGGAGAGCTCAAACGCTCGCTTCTGTTGCAGCACAATTCGCAAGTGATCCTCAGCTTTGCTGTGCAAATTGAACGACGTGACTATCCCTTGTTTCAAACCTTCGCCAGTGAAGAAGTCGTGATCTCTGGAGGGTTGGCACAGAGTATTGATGATGGCTGTTGGGTGCTATATCAAAACCGAGTTTACGATAACGCTGTGGTCGCCGTAGCTTTGCACAGTGATACATTGAAGTTATGGACGGATGCGTATTCGGAATGGAACCCGATTGGCATGCCACATAAAGTCACCCATGCAAAAGGAACGCGCTTGTATTGCTTAGGTGAACAGAAAGCGTTGGACGTATACAAGCGTTACTTGGCGGATGGCCATGATGTGACGCTGAGTCAGCTGCTCAGCTTTCCTTTATATCGAGAAAGCTTGGGGCGCAAGGAAGTTTGCACGGTAACGGAGCTGCACGCTGATGGCAGTATGAGTTTCGACAGGCCTTGGTGTCTTGGTGACGAAGTACAATTTTGCTATAACCACCCCTCATTAACGCTCGAACAGGTGCGACATGGTGTGGTTGAGTTAGCCATGCACCAACCTGAAGTCGTGATGATTTTTAACTGCGCGTCACGGTTAGACTTTATTGACAGCAGCGACGAAGTCCAAGCCTTCAAAGATATCGCGACGACGTTTGGTAGTTATTGTATGGGGGAACTGCATGGCGGTATTGGACAGCCAGAAATTCTTCATCACAGTCTGACGTATTTAGCGATGCGAGAGGGAGACGAAGTACAAGCATTGAACTTGCCTAAGTCGCCCGTTAGCTCCTCTATTTCACCATTGTTTAGCTTGATTCGAAATGCGATTGGCGACCTCAACCATATGAACGCGCATATGGGGTATCAACTCGATCGCCAAACGCGCAAGTTACAAGAAAGCTATCGGCGAGACAGTCGCACTGGATTACAAAACCGAGTCGCGCTGCAAGAACGGCTGAGTAGCATCGATTTGGATGAGCACTTGCTGACTCTAAAGCTACTTAACTTCAGCCATATCAATGAAAAATATGGTTATAGAGTAGGGGATCAGCTACTTAAAGACCTCTCAATGCATTTTACGAATCGACTGCGAAAGCGTTTTGGCATGCCAACGGCTTTGCAGCTTTATAGTATTGGGGTTGGTGAGTGGGCGTTCATATTTAAAGCTGACCAAAGCAGCGAAACCATCAAACAGCACTTTACTCGTTTTGCCGACGCGGTAGAGCAAACTAATTTTGAACCCATTGGTCTGCGCGAAATAGATTATCTTTCTATCTCGCTGTGCGGCGGCTTAGTGAGTCGTCGAGATTTTCCATCAGCTTCTGCGGATGAGCTATTGCTTAAAGGCATTGAAGCGAGGCGTTCCGGTGTGCGCAGTAATACCCATATCTGCAATGCGAAAGACATCGAAGTCAGTGAGGATGTGCGTAAAGAGCAACTTGGATGGTTGAGTTGCGTCAGTAAAGCCATTCTCAAACAGAACATCATCACCTATAGCCAGCCGATAGTGCATGCGGATAGCCATAAATTGGCAAGCCAAGAATGTTTGGTTCGCATTTTGGAGGAGGATGGAACGGTGATTGCGCCAGGGCGCTTCCTGCCTATTATTTCCGATACGCATCTTTATACTCGATTGAGTCGGCACATGATCCATTCTACGTTATATTACATGCGAGATAAGCAAGGTGACTTTTCTATTAACTTATCGCCGCAAGATTTGCTTAGTGATAAAACTTTAATGCTTTTAGAGCATGAAATTTGTCAGCTCAATGACCCTAGGCGAATTGGTTTGGAAGTGTTGGAATCTGAGCAAATCAAAGACTACGGTCGAATGATCGAAGTATGCAGTCATTTTAGAAGCTTAGGAGCGCGTATTATTGTTGATGATTTTGGCTCAGGCTATTCCAATATTGATGAAATCCTAAAGCTGGAGCCGGAAGTCATAAAGCTCGATGGCAGCTTGATCCGTGATATCGATAAAGACTTAAAGCAGCGCAAAATAGCTTCCCAGTTGGTGCGTTTATGTCAGGTGTTTAATGCGGAGACGGTGGCGGAGTTTGTCCACAATCGAGAGGTGTGCAAAATCGCGCAGGATATGGGCGTCGACTATCTGCAAGGCTATTATCTGGGTGAGCCGACCCGATTATTTTAATGCTGTTTCACGTGAAACCATTCTAAATAAAAACGTAGCCTTGGCTGCGTTTTTTATTTTGAGCAATTCGGTTTTAGTTGCGTTAGCTCGGTGATTGCTTGAGAGCGTGTCCACTTTTTTCGGCTTGAAATAGTGCAAGGTAGTGAGCAAAGAATGTGAGCATTTTTTGCTGGTTATTTTGCTCGCCTAGTTGTCCGAGTAAATGTGCGGCGACTTCAAACGTGCACAAGTTGCCTTGTTGTTGGTTGCGTCGCAGCTGATATTGCGAGTCTGCCGATGCAGACAGCTCCATAGTAGGGATACTTTCTAACCAACGGCTCTTGTTGATCATCTTGCGCGCCTCTTGCCAGGTGGAATCCAAAATAATAAACAGCGGATTTTTGGTTTGTTGCTGGCTTTGGAGTACCACATGTTCGAGTGTGATACTTTCTTCACAGGGGAAGAGCAACACCGGATACCGCGACGGATCAGCTAATAGAGTGAGCAATTCTGCTGGTGGCTGTTTGCGATCCCAGATTACTCGCTCAATATTGAGTTGGCACTGCTCTAGTAGCTGGCCGGTATTAGTATCACGCGTCAGTTCATTCGGATGCATCAACAGCAAGATGTTGTGCTCGCTGGTAAGTTTCGGCACCAGTGAGCACATACAGTTGAATTGAAAACCACAATTTGGACACGGTTGCGACATTACAGACGAACTCCTTCGCGCACAGGGCTAACCCCATCCGAGAACAGACGCACGCCACTGATTTGGTTTGGCGTTGCCGTTGGTGCCATGCTTGGGTTGAGTGGGTAGCTAACCCCACTGTATTGCATCACGTGTTGGGCTGCCTTAGAACCGCCACCGCTGACATTAAAAATAAGATCTCGCCAGCCATGAGAGGTTTGTTGGCCGAGCATAATTGGGCTTTGTACCAGTGTGATGCGGCTATTGAAGCGCCACTCTTTTTCGTGATGTTCAAATATCAGCAATGTACAGCCACCGGAACCACACCAATCCAGCTGTACTAATAGCTCTTCGTTACCATCGCCGTTGAGGTCGTAAGTTAGCCAACGGTATTGGTTGTTGTTGGGGTTAGTTTGGTGAATGAAGAAGTAGTTGCGCACGGCGGCATCTACTTTGGAGTCAAACTCCGCACTAGAAGGTACGTCTGCACTGCTGATGGGCTTGTTGGCGCGTTTCTCGGCTGGTTGCATCATGCCCTCATCACGAACGGTGGCAGGGTAAAGCACTAAACCACCATCGGCGATTGGGTATACCAAGTTTCCGACTTTTTCTTTGGTCGCTTTGAGCTGATTGCCTTCTCGCGTAAACAGTCGCTCTGACATCAGTCTTTGTTGTTGATGATGCGTCATGACGACTTGAACCTGAGACGGACTTAATTGTTGCCAGTACCCACGTTCGATTAACGGTGCTTGCCCATTGGCGTAACTGTATTTTGTTGTGGCGCTGTGGTCTGGGTTTAAGGTCATTTGCACCTCAAAACCTTGTGATTGGGTTGAAGTCGCGACATAGGTATTGGCCCAGCCAAGCGTAGCGTCCACGTTTGCAGCTGTACCACAACCTTGATAAGTGTCGCCATCATGTTTTAGCGTCGCTTTCCAGCCATACAAAGAATCACTCATCGTATCTGAGCAGAGGTTTTCTGTTAGGCGAAGTTCACCATCTTGTAGTTGATATGTGCGCTGGCGAGGTTGAAGTTGACTGCTCTTAATCGCTAATTTTTTGGTTTGTTTGCCGATTTGCTGGAATGTCAGTCCATTAGCCTCAAAGCTTGCCGACCAAGAAGGCTCATTACCAAACACGCGAGTTGGTTTGTTTGGTTGCTGACAACGGTTTGGGTTTTCTGTTGTCAGGAAGTTCACTTGTTCCACGACAAAGTTAGCATCGAAATCGGCAGAAAACCCATCGATGCCCGGTGGGTTGAGATAGCCGATAACCTCTCCATACATGGTCTGGTAAGGCTCGTTATTTAACTGAATTGCTCGTTGCATTTGCTGTGGTGACAGTTGTAACCAATATTGCTTGTCGCTGCCACAAGGCATGATGTATTGGCTCTCGTGACCGACGATCACTTTTCCACGTAGCATAAAGGTTTGAGGTTGAATGGTGTCAGGCTTATCTAAGGTGGCTGGTGGAGAAGCTGGGTCGGCAGCGCCAGATTGTGGCGGCTGCGAACTACATGCTTGCAGAACCAGCAGAGTGGCAAGCGCCACTGGGTTTTTCAAAGCCTTCATGTTATATCTTCCTCATTATTGTTACTCAATCGGCATCGGATGGCATTATGGCATATTGGTTATTTAAAACTGAACCAGATACCTTTTCTATTGACACGCTTCGAACCCAAAAGGTTTCATGTTGGGAGGGAGTTCGTAATTATCAGGCGCGCAATATGATGCGTGACCAAGTGAAGGTGGGCGATTTAGTCCTGATTTACCACTCTTCTTGTAAACATGTTGGCGTTGCCGGTATTGCTAAAGTCGTGAGAGAAGCCTATCCCGATCATTTCCAATTCGATCCTGAAAGTGATTATTACGATCCAAAGTCAGACCCAGACAACCCGCGTTGGATTATGGTGGATGTCGAATTCGTGCGTAAAACGACGCGAGTGATTCCGTTATCGGTGATGAAAGCGATGCCAGAACTTGAGAACATGCCATTGGTGAAACGTGGAAATCGCTTGTCGATCATGCCTGTGACAGAAGAAGAGTGGGAAGCGATCCTTGGCAAAGAGAAGTTGCCAAGTCAGCGATAAAAGAAAAGGGCTGCGAATGTGCAGCCCTTTGTTATTGTTTGGAGTATTGCAGCTTACAGCAAGTGATCTTGTAGGTAGTGTGCAACCGCATCTTCTGCATTGCTGCCAATCACTTCGTTATTTGGCAATGCTTTCATCACTTTCTCGTGTGATGTACCCATGACCAATCCTTTACCTGCCATCGACAGCATTTCTACGTCATTCATGCCATCACCAAATGCCACGCAATTTTCTAACGTGAGGCCGAGTTTTTTCGCTACCGCTTCAAGAGCATGGCCTTTAGACACACCTGCACTCATTACTTCCAAGCACCATGGTGTTGAAAACGCAATATTCAGCTTATCGCCAAATTGTTCACGTAGTTTGTTTTCAAACACCACCAAGCGTTCGTGGTCTTGTGCTGGGTGAGTGAAGAAGATTTTCGCAATACCGTCAGTTGGCGCTTGGTCTTCATCGAATAAGACGTATGTGAATTCGTCATGGAAATCACGCAATGTTTCGTCGTCTTTGTTCATCAACCAACTGTCATTTTGATACATGTGGATAAGTATTTCTTGATCGTGCTTGATCGTGTCGATCACGCCTTGAACCAGTTCTGCAGGGACATTCTCGCTGTACATCAGCTGATCTTCCTGGTCATGCACACGGGCACCGTTCGAGGTGATCATGTAAGCCGGAATACCGACCTGACGACGGATGCTCGCAACGTCTACGTGGTGACGGCCTGTTGCAAAGACAAAGGTGTAACCCTTTTCATGCAGCGCTTTTAGCGTCTCTTTTGAGTAAGCACTGAGCTGATGGTTTGGTGCGAGTAACGTGCCATCCAGATCAGAGGCAACGATTTTAGTGATCTCTTTGCAAGGTAGCGATGTGCTCATGAAGTCCTCGTAAACGGTTTGGATAGTGTGGAACAGGTGATTGCAAACGGAGTACAGCAGACTGACTAGATCATGCTGCTCCGAATGCGGGGGAACTTTGGTCGGTTGCATCTGCATGGTTCAACGCAGCCAGACCCAAGCAGTGTACGTCAAAATGAGGATGAAAAAGAGGGTAAATCAATGTGCAGACATTTCCTCTTTAATCATGGCCGTGAAATGGTCGCCTAGAGTTCTTATTATGTTTTTTCGTTTGGCGATGATTTCGGGTCATTCATAAAGCGGAAGATCGCATCGAGTGCTTGATTACGATACTGGTCGGTCTCGAATAAGATCTCATGCTGTGCGTCTTCGATAGAAAGTAGCTCCGCATGTGGGTTGGTTTTACGCAATTTATCGATGAAACGTTTTTGCGCCAGATTGCTGACAATACG
The DNA here is from genome assembly GCF_009904725.1 of Vibrio sp. V43_P6S15P86. Taxonomy (NCBI): domain Bacteria; kingdom Pseudomonadati; phylum Pseudomonadota; class Gammaproteobacteria; order Vibrionales; family Vibrionaceae; genus Vibrio; species Vibrio sp. V43_P6S15P86. Next base: position 12,324 of record NZ_WXWT01000464.1, on the reverse strand, counting down.
ATCGTTCCCAGCTTGAATCAGGAGCACAGGTACTTTGACTTGGCGAGTCAATAAAAAGCATTGTTTTGCTGCCATTAGCCCTTGCCATACCCATCGTGTGCTCGGTCCACCGACTTGCAGTTCCGGCTTTTCCGTATAGAGATTTCGGAACCATTGGTAGCGACCATAGCTTTGGCTGAGCGGGTTATCTTCAAAGGGCTTAGGAAAGTAGGCCTGATGTCCTGGTGCATAGCGTGGCAAAGTCGATACCGCTGACATAATTTGTGTCACTGGAATCGCTATTGGCGATAAGTACCATGGCAGATTAATACCAAACATAGGCGCACTAAGAATCAAGCCGGTAAAGGGATGTTCTGGGTGAGTTTGCAGATAACGTGTAGCGATTGCGCCGCCCATGGAGTGGGCAATGATGAAACATTGCTGATAGTCGCTAAGGTCGTGTTTGTTTACGACCACGTCCATATCGTCAATATAATCAGTAAAGTCATAGACGTGACCCATATCTGAGTCAGACAATAGACGATCTGATAAACCTTGTCCGCGGTGGTCAAAGGAATAGACGTCGAAGCCTTGGCGATAGAGATCGTAAAACAGTTCTTGGTATTTCCAGGAAGATTCAATGCGCCCATTAACGATGAGCACGGCTTTTTTATGTTCTGGGTTGGTCAGTTTGCACCAGTAGATGTTCTTTTTCTCAGTTCCTTTAACAAAGCCTTCTTGGCGAGTTTGCCAAAGTGCCGCGATCGGACCACCAATTGCTTGCTCAAATAATGACTCTTGAGTATAAGTCAAAGGTGAATGGTTAGTAGCCATTAGTCGATTACCTGAAGATACGTTGTTTACGCGATGTATCATCGAAGAATTAGTGAGGAAATGCAATGGATACCCACGTCTGGTTAGCTTATGTAGTAACTGCAATCGTTTTTAGTTTGGCTCCGGGGTCTGGCACGGTGAACTCAATCAGCAATGGTTTGAGTTACGGTACTCGCAAATCTTTGGGGGCTGTGATCGGTCTCCAAATTGGTTTGGCCATTCACATTGCGTTAGTTGGGGCGGGAATTGGTGCGCTGGTCGCACAATCGGCAACGGCATTTTCCGTCATTAAATGGGTTGGCGCGGCTTATTTGGTTTGGTTGGGTATCCAGAAATGGCGAGACACTTCCAGCTTGGTAGCGGCTGAGAGCCACAAAGACATGTCTGGCATGGCACTCTTGTACAAAGCTATTTTGATTAACCTGACGAACCCTAAATCGATTGTTTTTCTGGTGGCGTTGTTTCCACAGTTTATTGACCCGACACTAGACCAACTGACGCAACTGTTGGTGCTTGGTGTTACGACTGTTGTGATCGACGCGTGCGTGATGTTGGGTTACACCACCTTGGCAGCGCAAATGGGACGTTTTATTCGCTCAGATAAAATCATGGGGAAAATAAACAAAGTCTTCGGTTCAATGTTTATGGGTTGTGGTGCATTATTAGCAGCTGCAAAGTCATAAGCCATTTATAGGTCCTTCTTTAGCATGAATACAACGTATGTTGCTCGCCAGCCGATCTTTAACCGCAAAAGACAGACGCTGGGTTATGAATTGTTGTTTCGAGATGGGGAGAGTAACGCATACCCTTCGCATATTGAGTCAAACCGAGCAACATACCGATTAATTGTCGAGAATTTTCTATCACTGGGCACTAACCCAGTGATTGCTTCTTCGCGATGCTTTATCAATTTTCCTCATCAAAGCTTGGTGCGCCGCTTACCGCGCAGCTTGCCAAAAAACAAAATCGTCGTCGAAGTCCTGGAAACTTGCCAGCCGACCGATGATCTTCTCGATGCGATTCGCGAGTTGTATCGAGAAGGTTATTTGATCGCTTTGGATGATTTCACCTTAACGCCGGAGTGGCGTCGCTTCTTACCTTATGTGCACATCGTTAAACTCGATATTATGGCAATGGGGCTGGAAAAAGCGTGTGCGTTGGTCAAAGCTCACCTTGCTAAACGCGTCAAGTACCACTTTTTGGCGGAACGTGTTGAAACCGCAGAAGAGTTTGAGCAAGCCAAAGCGGCTGGCTTTAAGTTTTTCCAAGGCTACTTTTTTAGTAAGCCATTAGTTTCGCAAACAAAATACGTCAGTCCTGAGCAAGTGTTAGCGCTACAGCTTTTTCGTGAAGTCTGCTCACCAGAGCCAGACTTTACTCGTATTGAAACCATCATTACGCAAGATGTCGCGTTGTCGTACAAATTATTGCGCTTTGTAAATACGCAAGCGCCAAACCTGGCTGTCGAAATCAGCTCGTTTCGTCAGGCCTTGATCTACCTTGGTCAGGATAATCTTAAGCAGTTTGTCTCCTTGGTCGTGGCGTCGTATATCTCTAGTAACAAGCCTCGAGAGCTGTATCACCTTTCATTACAACGAGCGCAGTTCTGCCAATTAATGTCGCGTTATCAGCCATTTTCCCACCTCAACGAACAGGGGTTTATGGTCGGTTTATTATCGATTTTAGATGCGATGCTTGATTTGTCGGTGGAATCTTTAGTCACGCAATTGCCACTTAGCGAATCCGTACAACAAGCCTTATTACATCGCAAGGGAGTTTATGGTGCGCTGATTTCTCTCGAAGAGTGTTACGAGCGTGCCGACTGGTCAGGCGTTGAAAAAATCACGACGCAGTTGGGATTGTCTTTGGAAGAGGTCAAGCTCTCGTTAGGCGAAGCGGTTCGCTGGAGTCAAAACGTCGCAACCGCGTAAATTTCTGCCGTATCTTTAGTCTCTCTAACCGTTCTTCTCTCAATCTTTATTGGCTGTTTCGATGTGAAACTTTTATGACGATGATGGGATCACTCTTGACGACATCTCAGAGTTAAATAAATATATACGCATATCCATATATAGGTATGTTTATTATGCTTCCACATCAGTTTTTCAAGCTGTTATCCGATGAAACGCGCGTACGTTGTTTAATGCTGGTGGCCCGTGAAGGCGAAACTTGCGTGGGTGATTTGGCGTTTGCGTTGCAAGAGAGTCAGCCGAAAGTTTCTCGTCATCTTGCTCAGTTACGCTCCAGTGGCATCTTGGTGGATAAACGCCGAGGGCAATGGGTGTACTACGAGTTATCGCAGCAACTACCAGGTTGGATGCGTAAGCTGATTGAAGACTTAGTGGCATCAAACTGTTTGAAGCAAGAGTACCAAGACGACATCACACGCTTACACGATAAAAGTCGTGAGGCTTGCTGTTAATAGCAAACAGAGATTCAAGGTAGAAGATTAAAGGGTAAAACTATGACAATTAAAGTAGGCATTAATGGCTTTGGCCGAATTGGTCGTTTAGCACTGCGAGCGGCATTCGACTGGCCAGAGTTAGAGTTTGTGCAAATCAACGATGTCGCAGGTGATGCAGCGACGCTTGGCCACTTATTAGAGTTCGATTCAGTGCAAGGTCGTTGGCATCATGGAGTTCAGGTCGAAGGCAGTGAGCTCGTCATCAACGGCAAGCGTGTCGCCACGACTCAACAACGCGATATCGATGCGGTGAACTGGTCTGATTGTGATGTTGTGATTGAAGCGACAGGCGTACATCGCAAAACATCATTCCTAAACAAATACCTAGAGCAAGGCGTGAAACGTGTCGTGGTAAGCGCACCCGTGAAAGAAGAAGGTATTGCGAACATTGTGGTGGGCGTGAACGACCATATTTTCGACCCTGAAAAACATCGTATCGTGACAGCGGCTTCGTGCACAACAAACTGTATAGCGCCTGTGGTGAAAGTCATTCATGAGAAGTTGGGCATTGAGCAATCCTCTTTCACGACAATTCACGATTTGACCAATACGCAAACCATTTTGGATGCGCCACACAAAGATCTGCGCCGTGCTCGTGCGTGCGGCATGAGTCTTATCCCGACCACTACCGGTAGTGCGACTGCGATTGTGGAAATTTTCCCAGATTTAAAAGGCAAGATTAACGGCCACGCGGTACGTGTACCGTTGGCGAATGCGTCATTGACCGACATCATCTTCGATGTAAAACGCGATACCACAGCAGAAGAAGTGAATGCTTTGCTGAAAGAAGCGTCGGAAGGGGAGCTAAAAGGCATTCTTGGCTTTGAGGAACGTCCGTTAGTGTCGATCGATTACAAAGGCGACCAACGCTCAACCATCGTTGATGCACAATCCACCATGGTGGTTGGATCACGAATGGTGAAGATTTACGCCTGGTACGATAATGAAATGGGATACGCAACGCGCACCGCAGAATTGGTTCGAAACGTTGGTCTGGCACAACAGGAGTTCATAATGTCTCATCCTACATGGCAATTAGATTTGGACTCCGGTGCATTAGTTCTGACACCGTGCCCGGGTACCAAAGGCGTCGAGTTGAAAGCGTCGTTGGAACAGTTGAAGGAGCAGGGGGTTCAAGCGGTCGTTACTGCATTGGACGATAGCGAGTTAGCAGCGAAAGACGTTGCGGCTTTGGGTGACACCACTCAGCAACTGGGCATGAAATGGTTCCAGATCGAGATTGAAGATGACTGCGCACCAAGTGAAGAATTTGCGGCGAAGTGGCACCAAGCCAGTCCGGAACTGCATGCGATTCTTGCTCAAGGTGGCAAAGTCGCGATGCACTGCATGGGCGGCTCGGGTCGTACAGGTTTGTTTGCGGCTCACTTGCTGCTAGAGAAGAAATGGCAGTTAGAAGATATCGTGCGAGAAGTGCAGGCGCTTCGCCCTGGTGCGTTTACAAAACCGGTGCAGCTTGAGTACATCGAACGCGTGGCGAAAGACGCTTGATCAGCTTAAATAGCTTTTGGAATATCATGATCCAAAAGCTATGTTCCGGTTTATATAATGGAAAATAGGTCAGCAGTAAAACTAAAAATTTCAATTTAAGCTTTTGTTTTTATTGGTTATTTTTGTCCATTTGTAAATTTCGGTGTGTTTGTGAATTCGAACTAAGGTTGTATCGCCTTATGGTTGATGTACAGGTTAATAAGCATTTGGCACATGATGATCTAAATGCTTCTATCGCTGTACATAAGAGGTCAATATGATTTCTCAATTGAGCAAAAGTATTCGTCAGTACATGTTAGTGACGTTTAACTATTGGAACTTTACCGTGACCGACGGAGCGCTGCGTATGCTGGTGGTGCTCTATTTTCACGACTTGGGTTATTCCACGTTAGCTATTGCCTCACTGTTCCTTTTCTATGAATTTTTTGGTGTGGTGACCAATTTGATTGGTGGTTGGTTGGGCGCAAGGTTAGGCCTGAACAAAACCATGAACATTGGTTTAGCGATGCAAGTGTTTGCGTTGTTGATGCTGGCAGTACCCAACGCATGGCTGACGATTCCTTGGGTGATGGCGGCGCAAGCTTTGTCGGGGATTGCCAAAGACCTCAACAAGATGAGTGCTAAGAGTGCGATTAAAACGCTAGTGCCAGACGAGCAGCAAGGCGCGCTTTACAAATGGGTGGCCATTTTGACGGGCTCGAAGAACGCGCTCAAAGGAGCGGGTTTCTTTGTCGGTGGCTTGTTGTTGTCTTGGGTGGGTTTCCAAAACTCGATGTTTATTATGGCGAGTGTGCTTGCATTGGTGTTTGTTTGCAGCATGATCTGGCTAGAAGCTGACATGGGTAAAGCAAAGAGCAAACCTAAGTTTCGCCAAATTTTCTCCAAATCCGAATCTATAAATATTTTATCTGCGGCACGTATGTTCTTGTTTGGGGCGCGTGATGTGTGGTTTGTGGTCGCTCTGCCTATTTATCTCGGCAGCGTGTTTGGTTGGGATCACTTGTGGGTCGGTGGCTTTTTAGCCGCATGGGTCATTGCTTATGGGTTTGTGCAAGGCTTTGCGCCGCGTATTACTGGTAAAGCGCAAGGTCGCGTGCCTGATGGTAGTGCAGCATTAGTATGGGCAGGAATTCTTGCGTTAATTACGGGCGGTATTGCTTATGGTGTGCAAATCGGCTGGCAGCCTGAGTTGGTGATTGTTGTGGGGTTAATGATTTTTGGCGCTGTGTTTGCCATTAACTCTTCGCTGCACTCGTATCTGATAGTGAGCTATGCCAAAGGCGATGGCGTATCTCTGGATGTTGGCTTCTATTACATGGCCAATGCGATGGGACGTTTGATTGGCACGGTATTATCGGGTTGGATCTACCAAGAGGCTGGTCTTGCGGCGTGCTTATGGGTCTCCTTTGCTTTCTTGGCGCTGACGACGTTGATTTCGATTAAGTTGCCAAAAGCTAAAGTTGCCACAGCGTAAATTTTGCCCGGTGTTTTTATCTGTAGATCGTAAAAAATGGCTCCAACTTGGAGCCATTTTTTATTTCTTATGCGCCGTTTGATGTAATCAAACTGTGTGGGTTTGGCATCGAGAGTGAATGCTAATGTTTGCTTCTCGTTAATTGATTAGAGTGGCGATGAAATCCCCGTTGTAGGTCATTGTTGCGTTAAAAATAAGCAAAAACAGATTGTTAACCATTTCACTGGCTGAGATTTACCCTATGCTATAAACGATAAGCGACTCAAAGTAGGGAAAGGTATGAGAGAAAGGGTTCTGTTTTTTGATTTATTGCGCTGCTTTGCTGCGGTGGCAGTGATCGCCATTCACGTCTTGGCCCCTTATCGAAATGAGTTAGGAGTGATTCCGTTTGACCAATGGTTGACGGCGGTAGGCGTTAATAGCGTTACCCGCTGGGCGGTGCCAGTTTTCATTCTGATCACCGGAGCGTTGATGCTCAGTGACACTCGACCATTTGACGGTAAGTATTATATCAAAAGGCGTTTAGGCAAAGTCTTAGTCCCATTTCTTATTTGGTCGATGTTTTATGCATACCTCTCTGGCTGGACGGCTCAAGGGTTTGACTTTGAAACCGTAAAAGAGGTGTTAAGCAATAGCCCATTCCACGCAACGTATTACCACCTCGGTTTTTTCTATTACTTTATACCGCTGTATTTTGTGATTCCGTTGTTCCAATGGATGGTACGCAACGTTGATGACAATGTGTTGTATACCTATCTCGCATTTTGGCTTTTCACCAGCACGCTGTTTTTGTTCAAGATTGATGGTCCGTGGAGTAACCAAATGTGGCTCTACATGGGTTACCTTCCTCTGGGTTATGTTCTATTTCAAAAAGTGCCTTTGAGCCGCTCTATGGTGACCTTATTTACAGGGTTTGGCCTCGTCGCGTTGGCTGTGACATTTACTATGGTCGTGACGAACAGTTTAGAGGCGGAGAAGTACACGGTTGGACGCTGGCTGTCTTACAAAACACTGAATGTCATTCTAGCGGCTTCGATGATTTTCATGATCGGTCGTTACTTTGGGGAAGGCTTGTCACCAAAAGTACAAAAAGTGGTGAGTGTGATCAGTCAGCACAGCTTGGGGATTTATTTACTTCACCCAATTTTCTTATGGCCGATGAAAGCGTTTGGTTGGTACACCGGACATCCCGCATGGGTGATTCCAGTCTGGATCATTATCAGTGGAGCTGGAGCCTTGGCGATGAGCTATCTCTTTTCTCGCTCTGCCAAGACTCGTTGGTTACTGCCTTAACGTTTGATGGCGAAGTGAAGGAATTTGTTACCACGATAGGTTAGCGTTCCTTTATCTCCAGGGTTGAGTGCATGGTAGTAGTGCACTCCAATTTGGAACTCTCGTTTAGGGCCAATAGAACCGCGCTGGACATAAATCCAATATTCTTGGTCGTCTTGGCCTGGTGGTGCATCTGGGACGTCGATAGCTTGCTTATCTAAAATAGTTACCTGTGCACTTTGTTCTGGAGCATCTTCGCCCACATAGTGCTTGCTATAGAAACGAAAAAATACCCATGCGCCCAAAGCAATAAGGGCGAACAGGGCAACAATAAGTGAGATTGGCATGTTAACCTCCGATGTTTCATTGAGCTCTATTCTACAGAACTCACTGATGAAACGATGAGTTGAGATAACTTATTCATAATCTAATGAAAGGGACATGAATTTTATTCGGCGCACTTCACGGTTTATCTCAATGGGGACGCGATGAAATCGTTGCTTCATCTGCAAGCTACGTCACTAAAGCTGAACTAAGCAGCTTTCACTTGTCTGGCTATATGCGCTCAAGGGCACAAATTGAAAGTAAAATTGCACTTAACGGCTCGAAAAAGCTCTAAATTTATAGAAGAATAAAAATAACGAACACGGGAAGGGTCTGGTAAGGAGGGTTACGATGTCAGATATTGAAAAAGTAGTCATGCGTACCCGAACGATCGAAAAACTTTTGCGTACTCAGTACCATGCAGAAGGGAAAGGGTTACACCAACTTATTAATAGTTGTGAAGAACGTTTACCACATGACGTGATAGCGAAGCTTCGTTTTATCGCTACTGTGCGTAATAAAGTGGTTCACGAAGACGATTATAAGCTGGATGATCGGAAAGGCTTTATGGCGGCATGTGACGCTTGTGAAAAAGAGCTAACGCCAAGAAGCTCTCGTTTTATTTGGCGTGCAGCAATTTTGCTAATGACGTTGATTACGCTCGCCGCTCTTGGTTTCTACTACATGCATTGGGATATCTTGTCCAAACACATACAGTAAAAAAGCACAGATAAATAAAAAAGGACGCATTTGCGTCCTTTTTTATTTTTAATCAGTAGGTTAGTACATCATTGGCAGTATCATTAAACCCACAACCACTGCAATCATTACCAGCCCTTGTTTTTGAGAAGATGAAATCATAACACTACCCCTTAATCTTTGATGAACTCGATGAATTTAATATAGCACTGTTTTTGGGGTTTGATCAACATATGCTCGATAATCTTTTCAAAAAATACACTTAACTTGTCTTTTTTTACGTGTTTTTGACTAATGAAACTGTGTTTTTTGTGTTGTATTTAAAATGCTCGTATTGTGTGATTATTGTTCGTATTTTATTTAAGTGTATGATTTTAAAGTGTCAATCTTGGTTTGTTGTTGGCTTGGAAATTGTTTTTTGTTTCGGTTGGTATGTTGATTGCCGATTTTGTCTGTGTTTCTCAAAAATTGAGAAAATAAAAAGNCTATGGAGGTGCATCATTGAGTTGAGGTGTGGAAGGGGAATTTTCTTATCTAATGAGAAAATATGGGCTTAAAAAGTGTTTAGTGATTTGATGGTTTATGAAGTCGGTGTTTTCAATGGTTATTGAGAATGTGGCTTTATTTATCATTGGCTTACGTTCGTTATTTGATGTTTTTGTTATTGAGTTAAGTTTGATTTTTCATGTTGTTCTAATCTGTTCAGCGGTGGTTTCTACTATTTTAGCTCACTACCAAGACGATTTTCTTTTTTGTGTCTGTTATTTATTCTTGTTGCCTGTGATGTATGCAGTCTGATGGTTTAGTCATCAGTTTTTGACGTGATGGGTTACCAAGGCCATTGGGCTGGCTTTTAGTTAAATTGTTTTAATAAGCGCGGGTTACTGTGCCGTGTGATTTGATGAACTTGGCTCATGGGATAGGGCAGTGCCCCATATTTATGGCCGTCACTAAGGCTCATCGACTTAATTGTTGTGCAGACTGAGGGTTACAAAATGTTTCGAATCGCTAGCGAGATCCAACTTTCGCAGATTGTGTCTTTACATCAAAACTGGTCTACCTAGACTAGCGGCGAGTTTAAGTAAAAGGTGTATACGGCATGTGGAGTTGGCTGGCGATAGGGCTATCAGGTGTGTATTCCGTGTTGGGAGCAAAACAAGCTAACCCGACACAATCCCTCGTGTTTAAAATCTTTACTCTGCTACTTCTTCTTGTGTTGGTGTTAACTCAAGGCGCATCCGCAACATATACCTACTGGATTGCGGGTGGGCTTATTGTTTCTATGGTGGCAGATACGCTGCACTCGTTTAAAACTCGTAAGCTAATCTATTTTACGGCTTATCTGGTTGCCCAGGTATGCTACAGCAAGTCATTTTGGGTGCAGCTTAATGGTGAGATTGTCTGGTGGCTGTTGGCCCTGCTGCTTGCAGCGAGTATCGTGGCGTTCTTTTTGTTGCTACCTCAACTCGACTCTCTGGTATTCCCTGTTGTGATCATGGGGATGATGCTGGTTCAACTTGCTTGGGCAGCCGGTGAAGTTTGGTTACAAGTGCCGAGTTACGCCAATGCTATCGGTTTTAGCGGAACCTTAGTTCTGATCTATTCGGCGCTGGCATACGCGATACACGGTTATCGAAAACCGATGAAACACGCCTATTTGTGGGTGAGTGGCAGTTACTTTTTTGCTCATGCCCTCATTGTTGCCTCAATCATTTACTAATTTAAGTCAAAGCAGCTCTTGAGGATTTCAGTAAACTGAACGCATTGTTCTTAATAACTGGAGTCAATAATGAGTGAAATCCATGCTCACGAGCTGCTAAACCTACTTAGAGAAACACCAATGGATCGCGAAGCCCTCACACAGCACTTTGGTGCTAGCGTTCGCTTTCACACCTGTAAACTGAATGATCTAGACTTAGATGCATTACTAGCATTTTTGCTCAAGCGCGACAAAATTCGTGAGCTTGAAGGTAAGTTTGTGGTCAATATGGCGCGAGTTTGCAATCACTAAACGGCGGCTAAGATCGAGGGTGACTATGGTGTTTTCGCCCTCAGTCATATACTCATGTTGTCAGTTTGCTATACACTGGCCGCCATTTTTTAGGTGAGGCCAGAATATGGACATTCTTTCTGCAGCGACCATGCTGTTTCTAATCATGGACCCTCTCGGTAACTTGCCGATTGTGTTGTCTATTCTCAAACATATCGATCCCAAGCGTCGTCGTAAGGTATTGATTCGTGAGTTACTGTTTGCCTTACTGATTTTGATGCTGTTTCTGTTTGCAGGACAAAGCATCTTAAGTTTTTTGCATGTCCAGCCAGAAACGCTCAGCATTTCAGGTGGCATTATTCTCTTCATTATTGCGATTAAGATGATTTTCCCGAGTGCTGGCAGCATCACTGGACTGGCAGCAGGCGAGGAGCCCTTTATTGTTCCGATGGCCATTCCTATGATCGCGGGCCCTTCAGTGATTGCAGCCTTGCTTTTACTGTCTTCGCAACATCCAGAGAAAATGTTGGAAATGTCAGCATCAGTCGTAATTGCGTGGGGCGCAACATTTTTTATACTGATGTTTTATGGCTTCTTTAATCGCTTGTTGGGTGAACGTGGCTTGAAGGCGGTAGAACGCTTAATGGGCTTGTTACTGGTGATGATCTCCACTCAAATGTTCTTAGATGGTGTAAAAAGTTACATTGGGTGACGAACGAAACGCAGAAAAAAGCCGCTCACAAGAGCGGCTTTTTCGTATCTGAGCGATTACATCATGTGTTTACGACGAATATCGAGTAGGGCAAAAATACCAAAAATCAGGATTGAATATTTTTCCCAACTGCTCATTTTTATTTTGTCGCCAAATGCACCAATGAAGATGGCCATTTGTAAACCGTGCATGATGAACAAAAAAGCGGTCATGATGTATAGCGCAATCGCGGCATTGCCGGGAAAGGGCATAAAAATATTTAGGATTAATACTAACCAAACAAAGGCGATAGCCGCTTTGGCCAGCATAATTAGTGCTTTCATTTAAGTATCCTTTTAAATCGAGGCGTTAAGCGGAGGTACGTTCGTACAGACGATAGCTCACTTGGCCTGCTGTTTTTTCTCGATGTAACTGCCAGTTTTCTGGTAAGTCGGCAATATTGAGTTCTTTTTCTGTTTCAATATAAATCATCGCGTCTTCCGCGAGCCAGCCATTTTGTTCTAGCAGAGCCACGGTTTCATCCAATAGTCCCTTACGAAAAGGTGGGTCAATAAACACCACATGATGCGCAGTACCCGGCTGTTTTAAAAAGCTCAAGGCATCTGTATTCACTACTTGGATGTTGTTCGCGTTAAGAGACGCCACGTTCTTCTGTAATTGCTGAAAAGCTTGTGGATTCAGCTCGACCATGGTCACTTGCTCTGCTTGGCGCGAAGCCGACTCAAAGCCTAAGCCGCCGGAGCCGGCAAATAAGTCGAGACATTTTGCTTGCGGCACATCTTGAGCCAGCCAGTTAAATAGCGTTTCTTTGACGCGATCGGTCGTTGGGCGTAAGCCTTCAGCATCGTGTACAGGAAGTTTTCTGCCTCTCCATAAGCCACTAATAATGCGAACAAAGCCCGTTGTTGGCTTTTTTTGTGATGAGTTTTGCTGGCGACGTCTTACCATAGATTTTTTGACCGCTAATAAAGTGATACTATATCTAATCGCCCAAGCCGTGAGCTTGGAGCTTGGATACAGCCCAGAATATTCAAGATGACAGAGTGTAACACTAATAAGATTAGAAT
>NZ_WXWT01000052.1:0-4364 GCF_009904725.1 Vibrio sp. V43_P6S15P86 | reverse complement strand
GCGCATACATTGCGCCTTTCTTTTTACTGATAAAAACCTGCCGATTAGATGTCTAATCTGTATACAAGTTTAAAAGTACAAATCAAAGTAAACTTACTGGGAAAACTCTGACACATCCTTGGATTTGCAGAACGCTCGACGTGCTTTAACAAACAAGAAACTAAGCACCCCAATCACGAGAGTAATTATTGGGGCCGCCATTAATAGCATTGTGATCGTTCTGCTCATATTCTCTGGTAACAAGGGAAGCAATAAACCAAAACCGCATAATATCAGCGTCCATAAAATCGCACTCAGCCACGCAAAGTAATGGAATTTACTAATACCTTTCACTCGCAACCCCATCATTAATGGCAATAGGGAACGAACTACCGGAATAAACCGCGCACAAAAAAGCGCGATCAATCCATGTTTACTGAGTAATACGTCGACCTGTTCCAAACGCTTTTGAGGAACCGCGCTCACCCAGCCTTGGACCTTAGGTAAGCGATTTAGCCACTTACCTTGTAAGTAAGCCGCCCAACTTCCCAATCCCGCACTAACAGCTATCACCAACATAATCATAATTGGATCAAGGACGCCAACCGCCGCCAGCGTACCGGATAATACAACGACACTGTCGCATGGGAATGGCGCAGCAGGAATAAAACCACTTTCCAAAAAGATAAGCGCAGCAACAACAAAATAAACCAATCCTGCACCGCCTGGCGCCATTAACGCCGTGAAATCTTGATGCCAAAAGGCACTCAAGACCTGAATTATCGAATCAAACATAAACCGCTCCTAAGCATAACTAACCAAAAATTGTAAAAACATGGAATGTGTTAGCGAGCATGTATAAAACGGTATATGAGATTCGATTCTTTCCTCGCACCGATTCTGTATTTAGAATGAGTAAAAATACTTTCAACACAACGACCTAAAGCCTCATTGCCGATGCGTTTTAGCAGCCCCATCGAGTGAATTGCCGAACGATGTGTCCACCAAACTACAGCAAGCGTTTCAAACCATTCGAGTTCTACATCGTCGTTCGAGCTCGTTTCCTTAGAATGGCTAACCCTCAATATATTCCGGCTGTTTAAACTCGGATAGTCTTGTTGTATTGGAGAGACAGGGTGTTCTGAAAAGTGCTTCGACTTAGCGTCAACAGCAATATTCTGGTTATGAAAGGAAAGAAAATTTGGGTATGAGTGCGCCAGACTCATGCTCGGAGCCAACAAGCAGAAAAGTAGTCCGAGTAAAGCAATCAGAGTCGTACGCACAAAGGTAACCAAAACCAAAATAGTAAGTTCTTTTAACTCTGTGCGTAACGATTGGCAATTAGTATTCTTAATCGTTAAGAATACTAATTATTTTTCACCGTAAGGGTAGTTTTCAAACATTTTCGCAATTTCTTCTTCAATCAGAGACTCTCTTTTCTCAGAGCTCATAGACTCAGATAGTTTCCTGCTTGAAACACCTTTCCACACAACCTGATTAGCCTTTGCATCAACAAGTTCTACCACCAGTTTGCCATACTTACGTTCTTTGTATCGTTCCGGGCTTGAAGTGATCACGCCAAAGCTATTCCAACCATAACCGAAACTCACCGAAGACCCAGAAGAGACAAGCTCGGACTCTTCGACGATATCATGATGAACGTAAAGGTCCCCACCACTATTCACTTTAATTAAGCCCTTGTCTTCAAGCTGTTCAGCCAATCCTTGTTCAATACGTCGACCATCAATACTCGTAGGGGCTTCTGCTTGGGCACCGAAATCAAACGTTCTGTAAGCTGAAAAATCGGCTTGCTTATCGACATCCGTCGTTACGGTTGTACAAGCAGATACGAGCATCATCACCGCCCCTAATATCAAACCTTTCCACATGTTAAATCTCCTTTGGTTAAGCTGACTGTTTCAGCGGAATTACGCTAGTGCTATACATACGCTTCAGCAGTAAAAAGTAATCATTTCAATATCTAGTCTTGACCATGAAACCTGACTGTTCAATAAACGCGATTAACCTTTACACTGACAATCTTGAATATCATCAATGCCTAAACGCTAGTAGACAGTGTGTTTGCCCCTAATTAGCAGCCATCGATTTTAGAAGCGGAATCGCTGACCCTCCTGAAAAACAGAGACAATGGACACTTTAACACCAAGACGCTACTTTTTTAGGCATCTGACAAACAATTGATGAGAAAAGACTTTTCTTTTTCGTTCAGTGTGGCATATTAACTGAGTCCTATCGATGCGCGGGCATCGTATAATGGCTATTACCTCAGCCTTCCAAGCTGATGATGCGGGTTCGATTCCCGCTGCCCGCTCCAATCTCTTTTATCTCAATCTACTCAAAAGAATCCGATGGCGGAGCAAATAGACAGCGCCAACGTTGTTTCCACGTTAAATTTGGTCGTGTTACGTCATAAAACATGTCTTTCCATTCTGCAAACGTCACACGAATGGGATTAAAACTGTTTACAGGTTTAGAAATTCCATACCTAACGGTTTCCACTTCTGGTTCAAACGTTCCAAACATCCGATCCCAGATGATCAACACTCCCGCGTAATTTTTGTCGATGTACTGGCGGTTTATACCATGATGAACACGATGATGAGATGGCGTGTTAAATACCCACTCTAGCGGTCCAAGCGAGCGAATTGATTGAGTATGAACAAAAAACTGTAAGCCCAGATTAAACAGCACAACGAAGACGACCCACTTGGGATCAAAGCCAATAATCACCAAAGGCAACCAGAAAATCCACATTCCCGCTAACGGATACATCAAGCTTTGACGAAACGCGGTGCTGAAATTCATTCTCTCCGAGCTGTGATGGACCACGTGCGCAGCCCACATCCAACGAATACGGTGACTAGCCCGATGAAACCAGTAATAGAAAAAGTCTTGCAGAACGACAAGTAACAAAAACGCTGAAACGCTCATTTCGATATCAAACAATCGCCAATCAAACCACCACAAATATAACTGAGCAATCAGCAAACCTGTGAGTATGTCTGTCGCTTGGTGTAGGCCCGCAAGCACAAAATTACATACAACTTCCGGAATATAATACATCGCGCTTTCAGGCAAACGTCCCCTTCGTTGTCCAAACCAGTACTCTGCAACCATACATAAAAAGAAAACAGGCGCCAAAATCATCAGAAGTAATTCAGGGCGTTCCATCAACTGTGTCCAATCCATTGTGTTTCTACCATTTTGCATAGTGGTCTTCAGTAAGACCTATGACTTCTTCTAACTGATGTTTGATACCATTCCCATCAACGATGTAGCCAGAGAAATAGCCGATATATTGACGAAAATTGCTTTTGAGAAACCAAAAGTTCTTCTTTTCTGAACGTCGATTTAAAGGCGTGAATACTAGGTCAATCCGTTTATCTTCCGACGTTATATGCCATCTTTGTCCTTCATCATTTCGTGAAAATTGAAACTGAACAGACTGTAAAAAATGCCGTTCACCATTAATCCAGAATACATTTTCACAGCAGCCCGTTTCATTGACGCCTGCAGCTAAGTTCAGCCCCAATCGTCTGCCGCTTTCAAAGCAATTAATACTCGCCCAGCGCCAGCTTGTCTCCCGTCGCATGTACCCAGCGGAAAAGTCGTAACCAGCAGCTACTTCTGAGAGATCTTGTTCCTTTCCTAATATGAATAAGTTGCCATCTACCGTTAACGCATTTTGCTTCTGCGTATAAGTCCAACCCGCATAACCGGTTGGTGTACACAACATTAATGGCAAACTCATACTTTCTGGACGTAAGTAGAGATCAGCATTGACAGATTTCGTCACAAAGTGGACGTGCCAAATACCATTCTGAATAGAAAACTGAATACTTTTGTCAGCAAGATGGGCATGACTAGACCAACTGGAAGGCTGAGTTTGATAATCAATATTAAAAGGCTTTAACCACTGCTGCTCCACTAACTCATTATTTTGAATGTCAAACAGATAGCAAAAACCAGATGCTAAATACCTAATATCCGCAATCGCAACCCCAATCACGTAGTTAGGTGTGACCAAATTAACGAACTGAAACTGCTTATAATCACAGTAACGGCGCCACTTAGACGCTGGCTTATCCATCTCATCAAGGTAGGTAAACTTATCTAACTGTAAAGATGTGGGAATCCCATCAAGATGGCCAAACACTGGTAGACCGTCTTGCTGCATAAACGAGTCCAGAGTCTTAAGCTCATGCATATTTTTATCTTTTTCGAGTCAACACGCTCAGATGTTAACACTACGTTAACAAAAACAATTTGCGTGACAGCACAACAATATCGACTAATTTGGCTTCGGCTCGCTATATGTGAAACCGATCACTCAACTATCCACTCATGTCCCTCACTTAATCTTC
>NZ_WXWT01000091.1:0-4423 GCF_009904725.1 Vibrio sp. V43_P6S15P86 | reverse complement strand
GTATTAGCCGTCTATACATCCAATACATGCTGGTTTTAAGAATGTCAGTTTGTCATTTCTTCAATGGTCTAAAGGAATAAAAAATTAGATAGACCGAAAGTAAATGTGAAAAATTTAGACGCTTAATTGAGTTATGGGTGTCTTTATGTTGTTTGGGGTGTATTTGCTTGTTAATAAAGAATTTTATCCTCACTTGTCTAGTTTTTTTATGTTTTCTTTCCCAACTGTATGGTTATGACGCGCAGCGGTAAAAGAGAACGAACGCTCATCAGACACTGCATTAGTTTATGTGGGAAGTCGAGCAAGTAGGCGGTACACCCGTGCTCTTGAGTCCGAATACCTGCCAACAACTGAGCCACAGCACTGGACTGTCATGATGACAGGGCTCGGAAGGAATTACGCGATTTAGGACAATACAATGAGAAAATCCGCACTGGCGATCACTTTGGCATCGCTGCTTTCACCTGTCTCTTATCTACAGGCCCAAGAAACCTCCACTGACGAAACCATCGTTGTTACGGCAAACCGTTTTGAGCAAGCCGAAAGCCGTACGTTGGCAGATGTCGAAGTAGTTACTCGACAAGACATCGATCGCATTCAAGCGAAAACCCTACCAGATGTATTGCGTCGCCTTACCGGGATTCAAGTTTCACAAAATGGTGGTCGTGGTCAGCTAGCGTCTTTATTTGTTCGTGGAACCAGTTCCGACCAAGTTTTAGTACTGGTTGATGGCGTACGTTTTGCACGAGCAGCGAAGGGCGCTGTGGACTTTAACCAAATCCCACTTACTTACGTTCAACGTATTGAGTACGTGCGTGGTGCGCGTGCGTCACTTTACGGCTCAGAAGCGATTGGTGGCGTGATCAATATCATCACCATTGCGCGTGCTGACGAAGAAGGAACGAAGTTAAGTGCGGGTTTAGGCAGCTTAGATTACCAGGAATTGAGTGTGGCATCTGGTATTAAAGTCACAGAGAGCGGCCAGCTAAATATCGCGCTTGGTAGTGAAAGTGATGATGGTTATAACGTTCGTCCTGTACCGGGAGTTAATGACGGTGATCGCCATGGCTTTGATACAAAGAATGGTCTGCTAGGTTACGTGCATAACTTCAATGATCAGTGGTCTGCATTTGGTAACCTACGTGCTTACGAAAATGTTTATCAATATGACAGCAGCTACGGCAGTCGCGGTTACTACGAAGCAGAAAAAGACGATCTTTCTGTCACTCTGGGCGGTAAGTATCAGTCTGATAATGTAATGTCAGAACTACAAGTAACGGCACAGAAACAGAAGTCTTGGAACTATGAGCAAGCAAAAGGCAAACACTCAGGTACTGAAGATGAACTTGAGCAGCAAAATGTCCAGTGGACCAACAGTTACTTGCTAAACAACAATACGACGTTGGCTGGTGGTATTGATTGGCGCAACGAGTCTTATAAAGACAAGAGTGCGAATAAAACGTTTGATCGTACCAATGGCGCTCTGTTTGGTATGGTAACCACTAGTATTGATAAAGCAATGCTTGAGGGCAGTGCTCGCCTTGATGATAACGAAGAATACGGTAGTGAGTTCACTTACAGCTTAGCTGCTGGTTACCAGTTTGTACCTGAGTTGGGGGTTAAAGCTTCTTTTGGTACTGCGTTTAAGGCTCCAAATCTATATCAACAGTATGACCCAACGTACGGTGAGAAAGCTCTGAAGCCGGAAGAGTCAGATGCTTGGGAGCTAGCATTCAGCGGTGATGTCCAAGGCGTTTTTTGGTCCGTCACGGGTTATGACTATAAAATCACGAATCTTATCGATTACCATCCAACCACGTACAAATATTTGAATGTCGATGGTGAAACACATATCCAAGGTGTGGAGCTTGTTGCTGAGTTTGATACAGGGATTGTGCAGCACCAGTTGAGTGCGGATTACAAAGATGCTGAAGATGATAAAGGGCATCAGTTGCAGCGCCGCGCTAAAGAAATGTATAAGTGGAACGCTTTAGTGAGCTTCGATAAAGTGGACTGGTCGGTTAGCTATCAGTACGTAGGTAAGCGTCCAGACGTGGATTACAGCACTTGGCCTTCACAAGATATCACGCTTTCTTCTTACTCGTTGGTTGATACGGCTGTGACTTACTATCCGAATGAGTCGACCTCTATTAGCGCTCGTATCGATAATCTATTTGATGAAGAGTATGAGATGGCAAAAGGTTACCCTGCTGCAGAGCGAGCGTACTATCTAAACGTTGGCTACGAATTCTAATCGTGAATGAACACAAACCGCCTTCGGGCGGTTTTTAATATTTTTGTGATGGAAAATCGAATGACGAAACCTAAGCAAGTGGTGATCAGTTGGTCCAGCGGTAAAGATTCGACATTAACGCTTGAGCGCCTTAACGAGAATCCAAATTATCAAGTTGTCGGTTTGTACACGACTTACGTAGGGAAAGAAGTCCCTTTCCAAGCAACTCCGCTTGAGGTTGTACAAATGCAAGCAGACTTACTTGCGCTTCCGCTCATTACTATCGAACTGCCTGAAGTCTTTCCGAGTAACGACATTTATCAATCGACCATCGTTAATGCATTACAAAGTAGTGGTCTGAATATAGAAGCTGTCGCATTTGGTGATATGTTTTGCAATGGCATTGCCGAGTACCGACGCAGCTATATTGAACCTGCTGGCTGGGAGTGCGTCTTTCCGCTATTAGGGGAGAGCAGCGACAAACTAGCGATGGAAATCATAGAGCGTGGTATTCAAACGATGTTGATCACCATCGACGGAAGTGTTCTCCCTCCAGAGTGGTGTGGTCGCTGGTATGACAAAGTCCTAATAGAGTCATTACCAAGTCAAATTGATCCCTGTGGGGAAAATGGTGAATTTCACACACTGGTCACGTCTTCGCCGTCTTTTCAAGGGCATATCGAGCTGACGAAGCGAGATGTAGAATCTGGAGATAGATTCAGCCATCAAAGATACCATGCTAAAGCATTGCCAAAACAAATCTAAGCAGTATGATCGCAACGTTTCTGTTCTTTAGGTAAGGCTCGTGCGAGTAGCAAGTAAGAAAAAAGTCCTAGTTTTTGACTCCGGTGTTGGTGGTCTTTCTGTATTCCAAGAGATACATCGCCTATTGCCGCATCTTGACTACTTATACTTATTCGATAATCAGGCTTACCCTTATGGTGAACTCGATCAGGCTGTACTCATTTCACGAGTTAACCAACTGGTCTCTTCATTAGTCGAAGAACACCAAGTCGACATTGTTGTCATTGCTTGTAATACGGCAAGCACCATAGTGCTTCCTTCCTTACGTGAAAATCTATCGATTCCCGTTGTTGGTGTTGTCCCTGCGATTAAACCCGCATCGCTTTTGGCATCAAAAGGGGTAGGGCTAATCGCCACTCCGGCGACAGTAACACGCCAATATACTCACGAGTTAATACGAGACTTTGCGCAAGGCAAACCAGTTGAGCTGTTGGGATCAACTCGCTTGGTGGATATGGCCGAAGAGAAGTTGCGAGGCAACAGCGTTTCTCTAGACGAACTGACAAAAATCCTGCTTCCCCTTCGCGATAAAGTAGACGTTGCGGTGCTCGGTTGTACTCACTTCCCTTTAATCAAAGAGGAAATTCATCAAGCTTTGGGTGGGGACGTTACTTTAATTGATTCGGGTGCAGCCATTGCACGTCGAGTAAAAGCATTACTATTAAGTGATGAAATTGAGGATACGGAAGAGGGAAGTAAGTCGATTTATGCCAGTGCAACTCCTTGGCAGGAAGATGCACTGAACATTTGTTTAAAGAAGCTAGGTTTTAATCCTGTTCTGGTTTACCACCATCCGGGTGTTTAGGATCGTTCGCAATTCTAACTTTTAGCGTTCTTTCCATATATTCCTTTTCATTAAGTTTAGCGATAGCTGGCTTGGCATCTGCCGCAGCCATCACGACAAAACCAAACCCTCTTCTTTTTCCAGTGCGCTTATCTTTCATTAAGCGTACTGCATAGACCTGTCCATATTCAGCAAACAAATCGCGAACGTGACTCTCATTGGCCTTATAAGGAAGGTTGCCGACATACAGAGTTTTAGTCGATGGATCCGAGTCCGTTGATTGAATAGAAGGTGTCTGGCTAGAAAATGAAAATAAAAAAGCAGTAGCGATAACACCAATGAGAAAACTCAAGGCTGGTGGGATGGTGACTTGAGAGAAGACGATTCCCCCAACGACGGCCAGCCCAGCACATAAAATCAGATTTTTTTTAGACGTCATTTTAATTACTACACATAGTGATAAAGAGATCGATTGTCCATTAACAGAATAGACACATGAATCTTACGTATATGGTTGGTGTTTTTCCAACCAATTGCTGTGATATGTCTCAAATGTGACGAAGAAATATGCAAATATCACGCTTTTGGCTAACTAATGACCT
>NZ_WXWT01000308.1:0-4425 GCF_009904725.1 Vibrio sp. V43_P6S15P86 | reverse complement strand
GATGTGATCATCGAAGTACTGGATGCTCGTATTCCTTTCAGTAGTGAAAACCCTTTGATATCTCAAATCCGTGGTGACAAGCCAGTCGTTAAAGTCTTGAACAAGCGTGATTTGGCCGATCCTGAGTTAACTCAATTATGGATTGAGCACTTGGAGCAAGAGCAACACGTAAAAGCAATGGCGATCACGACGTCAGAACCGCAAGAAGTGCATCGAATCATGGAGCTTTGCCGTAAACTTGCCCCACACCGTGAAGAGATCGGTAAAAACATTCGTACCATGATCATGGGGATCCCAAACGTTGGGAAATCGACAATCATCAATACTCTAGCTGGTCGAACGATCGCGGTGACTGGTAACCAGCCCGCGGTAACACGTCGTCAGCAGCGCATCAACCTGCAAAATGGCATCGTTTTATCCGATACACCAGGGATTCTGTGGCCAAAAGTGGAAAACCCACACAGTGGCTTCCGTTTAGCTGCTACTGGCGCTGTAAAAGATACTGCAATGGAATACGACGAGGTTGCGTTTTACACCATTGAGTACCTAGCAGCCCACTATGCAGACAAGCTGAAAGAACGTTACCAAATCGAAGAGCTTCCTGAATCAGATATCGAGATCATGGAAGAAATTGGTCGTCGCCGTGGTGCACTACGCGCAGGTGGACGTGTGGACTTGCACAAAGTATCAGAGATTTTGTTGCACGAACTTCGCCAAGGGACACTAGGCCAAATTACACTAGAGCGCCCAGAAATGATCACTCAAGAGCTGATTGAAGTCGAGATTGAAACCGCTCGTAAAGAAGAAGAAAAAGCGAAGCGTAAAGAAGAGCGCCGCAAGCGCTATCTACGTAATAAGCGATAAACTGATATTATCTTTTCCCAATCATATTTTAAGGCGCGATTTTCGCGCTTTTTTGTTATCTAATGCGCCCATTTTTTCACTTTTCAAACTTTATATTCCTCATACAAAGTCCAGACATGAAGCACGAAAAAAAACACCGCAAAATCGCCGTATAAACTTTAAGCACAAACTAGTTTAGACCCCGGGCCCCTATAGAGTTACAGCCACCATCCAACCCTCAAATGTTGAGTTTGCAAGGGTCTGCAAACTTATGCAACCTGATTAGTGACACTCTCCCCAAAATCCGCAATATGAATAAGTGTCAGCGCTGGCGTTTTTCCATATGAAGAAGAGATTTATTATGAGTGAAACTATACAAAGCAAACCACTTCCTTCCTTTATTGAGGAACGCCTAGATTTTCATATTCAAGATCTAATTGAACCGAACGAGAACAAGAAACACCTTGTTCTTGGTAAACGTCCACCATGTAATGCCGTTGTTATGCAAAGCAATGATTACCTGGCACTGTCTCATAACAAGGAGATTCAAAACGCGCATCGTGATGCGATTTCTCAACACGATGACAACGTCGTGATGTCCGCGATTTTCTTGCAAGATGATGAGTCAAAACCTGCATTTGAAACTCAACTAGCCAGTTTTGTCGGCATGCCTAGTTGTCTGCTTTCTCAATCGGGATGGGCTGCGAATGTCGGTTTATTACAGACTATTTGTGCACCGAACATACCTGTGTATATCGACTTCTTTGCGCATATGTCTTTATGGGAAGGTGCACGTATCGCAGGAGCACAAATTCATCCGTTCATGCATAACAACACCAACCACTTACGAAAACAGATTTCACGCCATGGTTCGGGAATTATTGTTGTGGATTCGGTTTACAGCACTATCGGAACCATTGCTCCTCTACGTGATATCTACGAAATAGCACAAGAGTTTGACTGCGGCTTAGTTGTAGATGAATCGCACTCGTTAGGTACGCACGGTACGCAAGGCGCTGGGCTACTGCAAGAGCTGGATTTGACTCATATGGTGGATTTTGTAACCGTAAGTCTTGCAAAGACATTTGCTTATCGTGCTGGCGCAATTTTAGGAGCAGAAAAGCTGGCTAAGACGCTTCCATTTGTCGCGTATCCTGCCATTTTCAGCTCCACCGTGTTACCGCAAGAAATTATTCGGTTAGAAAAAACACTGGACGTCATAAAAAAAGCCGATGACAAGCGGGAGATTTTGTTTAAAAGAGCGAAGTCTCTAGCCGTTGGTTTAAAACGTATTGGGTTTACTATTCGCAGTGAATCGCAAATTATCGCGCTAGAATGTGGCAACGAAAGAAACACTGAGCGAGTTCGCGACTTTCTAGAAGAAAGGAATGTCTTTGGTGCAGTTTTCTGTCGCCCTGCAACAGGAAGAAACAAGAACATCATTCGTTTTTCTGTCAATGCGGACATGACTGCCGCCGAAGTCGATCACGTTCTTTCCGCCTGCCAAGAAGCGTTTGTTCATCCCGATCTAGAGTTTGTATAAGCTAGAGTGTAGGTAAAAATAAAGAGCTCAGCAGTTTTGCTGAGCTCTTTATCCGTATTCGCGTTATGATCAACTCGTCTCAAGATAACACAGTTGCGAGTGATTAAATCCAGTTTGCGATTTTGTCGAATAAGCGATTTTTATCCGCTGGTTTCACGATAAAGTCAGACATGCCAGAAGAGCCTATTTTGTCCAGCGTAACAGGTGAGCTATCCCCAGTATGCGCAATAATAGGTACCGACGCATAGTTTTTATCCGAGCTTCGAATTCGCCTTGAAGCTTCTACACCATCCATGATGGGCATCTCGATATCCATAAGAATGAGGTCAACGTTCTCTTGCTCTAATGTATCCAGTGCTTGCTGCCCGTCTTCTCTCTGAATCACTTCAAAGCCCTGCTTTTCGAGTAACATCGCGGTAAATTTTCGCAAAGATTCGTTATCATCTACGACCATAATTGTCCGCTTATTTGACGTATCCAAAGCCACTGAGGCGGTTGGTGTCGACACATAGCTTGAATCATACAAGAGACGGTCAATGGTTGGCTTAGTATTCAATAACCAGGCTTGAGTCTCGACCCAAATAGGCTCATATGCCGCTTTGCATGCTCTCTGTGTCGGGTGATGCTCAAAAAGATAAACGATACGAGCTTCCGTGAAGGACAAAAGAGATTCTAATCTATCTAATTGGTTTGCTCTTGCGTCCAAGCTCTCAAGGTCGATAAAAATCAGGTCGAATTCGAACTCATACTCTTTCTTTTTGAGCACTTGATTAACATCTAAGATCGTTGATTCAAAACCCATAAAACGGCTAATGTCCGTCACTTTCGACACAAGAATATCTTGATTAGTCACCGTTAGGATGGTTTTGAGTTTGGTCAAATCGTTTTTAATTTCAGTCACGATATCAGATGTGATCGGCGGGAAAGTTAACGTGAACTGAGACCACTCACCTAGCTGAGACTGGCATTCAATGTTACCTCCAAAAGAACGCATCACTTTTTTACAAAATGGCAAACCCAAACCATAGCTGCCTGACTTACCAGTTGTGTAAAAGTCCTGAAATATATTACGTAGGACATCAGGAGCAATACCAGCACCATTATCGGTTACAACGATTTGGTTTGAGTGCTCCGTGCTCGTCATGGACACATGTATGTGGAAATCTTCAGATGTGCGGTGATGGAAGGCGTTCTTGAAAAGGTTATACATAACGTATTTAAGTAAGGTATCGCTACCAAGAAAATCAAACTCACTTCTCGCATCTAGGGATATAGCAAAGCGATCCGTCGCACGCTTATAACTAAAGCTTTCAATCGCTTTTTCAACCACAAAGTGAGCAGAATGCTTTTGAAAACTGGATCGCGAGACACGGTTTTCGTCTATCGATGTCAGAAGTAAATCTATCGTCTCGTTGCCCGACTGGATGATGTTCATCGCATCCTCACTAACTTCGCGCAGCAGGGTGACATCCTCTCCGCTCATCAGATATTGGTCTTTCTCGGCTTCTTTTTTATTGGGTAAGACTGATTGGATAACATCGATTGACGTGCAAAGGCCACTTAAAGGGTTACGCATTTCATGCGCAATTCCGGCCCCGAATGACTTGGCCAACGACACTTTCGCTTCGTGCTCTACTTGGTTCCGAAAGTAGAATAAATTGCCAAATACATAAATAAAGAGAAAGATTGGCACATACGTCCAGTCCATTGTTAAATCGAGATGAAACCCTTTCGCCACCCAAGCAAAGAACGTCGCTAAACCTATTCCGGCAAAAGTTTGAGCGAACATAACTCTTGTGACATGAACCAATAGAATGTGCAAGAAAATCGCGGACATAAAGGACATGACCCAAACATTGGACCAGTCATTCATCAGTAACATATAGAAAAAGAAAAACGGTAAGCAGATCGTTATCGTCACTTGGTAGTAAATATGGATATATTTTCGCCACGTTGACGACAGGCGATTTCTAAAAATGATGCCAAAGAACAATAGTGAACAAAACAATCTGAGCGGCAAGTTTTCATAAGCCTGTGGG
>NZ_WXWT01000230.1:0-4426 GCF_009904725.1 Vibrio sp. V43_P6S15P86 | reverse complement strand
ATACCGATGCTTCCGCATACCACCTTAAACGCTAAAACCAACGCATAGCAAAAATGCCACGCGTTGCGAATCACTCTTAAACAGTTTGTTATACATCATTTACTGTGACTTCGATAACCTGAGCTTTTGCCTGCAGAAGCTCATATGCAGCTCTAGTTTTCTTTACAAAAGCTATGTCTCTAGAAAAGATGAAGTCTGCGAAACTGCCTATTGATGCATGCCCAGCATCACTCATAGCAGCAGTGAACCTTTTCTCTTTTTTCATTTTCGAATCTGGGTGATAGCCAACAATATTTAGTACATTGTATATCGATGTTATTTTTTCGAAGAGGTACATTTCTCGGTTGTAAATAGGGTTCAAGCTAATGCCGTAGAATTGCTCAATGGTGAAATTTAGCCCAACATAACCGTCAACATATTTATGTGCTTCCCATATTTGCTCAAGAACGTTTGGTGGCTCAATGTTATTGAGTTGAACAGGACCAATGCCAGTACTTTCCCTGTAATCACTCACTCCTGAGTAATTACTTTCGTCTGAAACATGCTTACGTAACTCTTGTGAGGCTTGCTTAAGTGCTTCATCATGTGACTTTTTTAGTTGTAGTGTATAAGCAGATACTTGCTTGATAATCTCAGGGGAAAATTTCTGAACTTCATCCACGCTTACCAAAGTCTGAATATGACTTAATAAATTATCAAACGCACCAATTTGCTCATTATTTATATCATCAAAAGTATCTCCGAGCCGACCACCATAGAATTTTAGTAGTGATTGAGATGTCGATTTTTCCAATTGCTCATAAACTGGCTCAGTGTTTTCGCAATAATTCCTGAACGCATCCACAGGCTTCGTGATACTTATCCTTGCATCACCGGTAAATTCGAACTGAGGAGTTAGCGCTAACCTTAAATGCATAGCCTCTAGGTCATCTAATACATCCAAGTAAAGCGAACCATTTTCGCCAGTCCGTCTTATCTCCTTGAGGTTTTCGTCTGAGTATAGAATCTGGAACTTTTGCCGAAGTTCTTCTTTGAAGCTCAATGAGGGATTTTTTACTAATAAATCCAAGATATTATGATCAAGGTAAGCTGTTGGCTTTCCCTGATATGTAGGAACAGAATTTTTCACCTAGCCATCCTTTGATGTATAACGCCGCATTAAGGTGTGAGCAACGCTACCACGAAACTTAACCATACCACCGTAAACACAAAACCCAACGATGGAATGAAAAATGCCATGCGTTGGGAATCACTCTTAAATGCTTTGTTAGGCTTTTTGTTACCACAATCGCCTTTTCTCTAACGTAGTGCCCGTTAATAGCTTGTAGGAATCATTTAAGTACCCATAATAATCAGCTTCTTCTTCAGACAAGCCACATAAGAAGCCATTTGTCATTTCAGGTGTAGGCGCAAGATCCTCACCGCTAAGGTAGTCTAAAAGTGTATCTCGGTAGTGATTTAATTCTCTAGTTTTAGTATACGTTGCACTGATCGCTTCAAATAATTCTTCATCAAGTTCAGCTATCGAGACTAACAGCTTTTCATAGACAGAAAAGTCGAACCGGAATATTCCAGAGCCAGAGTGCCCGTCTTCAAGTTCGGCATGATAATGCTCCATACCATTCCGAGCGATAATCAATGAGTATTCAACTTCTTTTTTTTCATCTGTATACTCTTTGATCTCTTTTAGTACATTGAAAACCGTCAAAAGAGCCCAATGATTCCGTTCTAGTTCTTCTGCTAGAAGTAACTTGATTGCTCTAGTTTTCCTTTGTTTTTCGCGATATTTTTTAACAAGATCAACGCATTCTCTTAGAATAAAGAGTGATATAGCTACCACAACTGTTACTGGTAGCAATGTACCTATCTTATGTAACCAATCCATTCATGTACTCCTCGATCATGAATATTAACGATGGAAAGCCTAACGCCGCATTAAGGTGTGAGCAGCGCTTGGCTATACTTGAGCGAAGCGAAAGCGCCAAGCGTTGCGAATCACTCTTAAATGCTTTGTTATAAGCAATTATTTGCCTACTTTGTCTACAGCTTTCTTTGCAAGATCTAACAGCTCTGATGCTGGTAAGTCTTTCTTAGGATTCGACTTTTCCAAGGTCGAGCTTGGGTTGAAATCAATTGTGTTAATTGTTGTTTGTGCAAGTTGAACAAGTAACGAGTCTTTCTCATCACTTTCAGCGAGCTTCTCAATTTGGCGCTGGTGCCCTACAAAGGTTTTAGTTACGGCTTCCTTATGAGCGTATTCTTGCTCAAGGCGCTTGTTCTGTGCCTGTTGCTTGCTGGCGAATAGAGCTAGCCATATCAATGGACCAAAGACCATTAAGCGTTTACCTAAGTCGTACAAATACTGAGAGCCTTGGCTGGAAATTGAAGCAGCATCTAAGCCAAGATAGATCATGAAACCAATAGTTAAGATGAATAAAATAGCCCAACCATTTTTAGGCAACTTGTATGAATCTTTTTGGTCTTGGAATGCTTTAGCAAGTTCAACATTTGTGGCACCAGTAAGCGCCCCTTCAATTTGAAGTAAAAGTTCTTCCGCTTTAGTTTTATTGGTTTTTAGACTTGATTCATAATCTTTTGCCAAAGTTTTTAGCTTTGACTCTAACCCGTCATTTTGGTGACCATATAACAGCTCGGAAGATTGATTGAAGGACTTCATCAACGCATAGCATTCATCGTATACACCCTTGATATCAGTGTGTATAGATTCAATGCTTGGGACTAGACCGTCATGAGAATTTGTTATTAGCTCATATTTTTCTTCTGTATTCTCTAACAGAGCGCTAATTTCTTCTAGTTTTTTGTTTGCTTCTTCTCTGGCGTTTAGTACCTCAGACTGAATTGAAATACCATCATCATCGTCTTCCAAAAGAAGCACTCTCATTTCTTCAATTTGATCACGCTTCTCTCTAATTTCAGCAATTAGGGTTTCAAATTCGTCTTTGATTTGATTACGTAGACGAGTAAATGAACTTTTTTGACCACTACTTAAACTTTCCATTACTACATACTTTCCTAAAATTGCTTATAACGCCCAATTAAGGTGTGAGGCACGCAATACCGATGCCACCGCATACCACCTTAATCACTAAAACTAACGCATAGTAAAAATGCAACGCGTGCCGAATCACTCTTGAATTGTTTGTTAGTACGCTGCTATTAAACCTTGTGGTTTGCACCAAGATATTGAAATATAGCACGAAACTTGTGGCTTAAAACGCTGAAGCTAAAGGGACAACTGCGAAACTAGAACTCAACCTCAAAACGCAAGTTGGCTAGAAGAAAAACACGCCAAACTACCCTATTTTGACTAGCTTCAAATTAGCAAAGGATTCGGTCGCCGAACATTGACAGCCACACCAAAAGTAATCAAGTTTATCTCAAAAGCCCCCACGAAAATGAAGAAGCGCCAAAGAAATAGACTAAGAGTTAGAAACCGTAAACGGTGAAATCAACGCGAACACAACTCATATAGTGCCACCGGAAAGAACGTGAAAGGCACACTTGACCAGGTGTAAAGCTAAGAAAAGAAACCGATAAACTCCAAAAAATTTTACCTTTGATGCCAATCCAGTACTAACGCCGCATTAAGGTGTGAGCGGCGCTTGGCTATACTTGAGCGAAGCGAAACTGCCAAGCGTTGCGAATCACTCTTAAATGCTTTGTTAAGCGTCACTTACTTTCGACTTCGCATCACTTGCTTCTGCACTCTTTCTAGGAGCTTCAGGAGTTAGCTGATATAAGCTTTCTAGTTCTTTAGGCTCTGAGATACCTTTTTTAACGATAAAATTAAGAAGTTCAAACATTTTCGATGCTACATAATCAAAATCTTCATCAGTCATTTCCCCAGGGTGGACTGCATTGTTTCCAGTAATTCTAACCGTGTCGGCTACTTTCACAACCAATGGAGGAAGTACATTTTTAGCCGCAAGTTGACGAATATCTGTGTTTATGTTCTTTCCATCTTCACCTAGATGTTTACACAATTTCTGTAACCCCAAACGAAGCAAAGCAGCTGAGCCTCGAGGAGACTTTGAAAATATCCTTGCAGCTTCAACATAGTCTTTCTTTACGTCTTCCGGCATATCATCCTCTGGAAGAGCTGCAGTACCAAAATCTGGATATATCAGTTCTCCCGCTTTATCTTTGCGTCCTAACTGACCGTTGACATAATCCGTCACCCTCCATAAACTCGGCTGCTTACAGCACGAACATCGAGCTTCATAGTACATTGTCGAGTGATTATAACTAGATAGTTTTTCCCAAGTCATATGCGCAAAGACCCCACACAAAGGACAATGAAACCCATCTTTATTAAACTCTGGAACAACAAACTTCATGTTTATTACTTCTCCTATATGACGCTTAACGCCGCATTAAGGTGCGAACAACGCTAAAACACCTAACC
>NZ_WXWT01000244.1:0-4494 GCF_009904725.1 Vibrio sp. V43_P6S15P86 | reverse complement strand
CTCATATCCTAGATACCACTACCTAGTAGAATTAGTATGCTCTCCTTAAATACCATGTATTAAATAACACAGTAATTCATATCTTTGGATTAATACCAAAGAGAATGAATGATGATTTATACTTACAAAGGTTTAGAGGTTCTTTATCCGGTCAGTGAACTCAATACACACTATCTAGATCGGATCATATTAACCATGTCGAAAGCATTAAAAGACTATAAGAGAGTTCATGCGTTAAGACTGGATCTGAGACTTCCTGTTTCTGATAGTGAAAAAGATATACTTCGCAGAGATGAGATTTTGAACAACACATTTAATCAAAAAAATATCATTAAACGATTCTTTGAATCCTTGAAGGCAAAAATAAAAGCGCAAGAAAAAAGAATGATAGCGAGTGAGAAAAGGGTATATCCATGTCACCTACGATATGTTTGGTGTAGGGAAAGGAATAAATCTGACAATGACCACTATCACCTTGTCCTGTTTTTTAATAAAGATAGATATTTTAGTAGCGGTTATAGAGATAATGAAGAGAGTTTAGTAAGACTCATTATGGATGCATGGAGTAGTGCACTAGGAGAGTATGTTGATAATGCAGATAGGTTAGTTCAACTTGTTTATAAAGGTACACATTACTTAGACCAAAATAAATATGACTTCGAGAATAAATACCAGGCCCTCTTTACGAGACTCAGTTACTTTGCCAAAAATAGAACGAAGCATTACGGTGAAGGAAAACGTTGCTTTGGAACGAGTCAAGGGTGATAGCCAATATACACACCTGTTTAGTATTTCGAAACGTGATTGCTCTTTAGATTGATTATAAGTGTAGAGATAACTGGAATAGCATATGGCCTCTTAGTTTTAATCTGCCATTCGGAGTGTACTAGATAAGCACACAGCATTCGGTAGTAAGGTCATGCGCCGCTGGTATATTGGCCTCGATAACAACAGTAGTGTTAATGATATCCGTCCTCAGAACCCTACGTCTGTGTCAGTGTAAATGCCGTCTCACGTACTTAGTTATTCACGTCTTCTTTCTAAATACGCTTCGTTGCGCTCCACAATGACATTGGGAGTCAGACAAAAAAATAGGAAGCTAGGCTTCCTATTTTTACGAACTGCTGAAGATTACGGTTTGGTTAGAGTAACACATGCTTTCCATGGAAAGTTAGCAGGTGCAGGTTTTACTGTATTAACCGTAACGCAGTCTTCGAATGACTGACCTTCAAAGTCTACATCCGTTAGACGATACCAAATACCAACGCCAGTATCAGTGTATTCAATTGATGCGATTTCACCGTGCTGGAATTCACCGATGACCTCGAACGTCATAGGACGACCTTGGTAGTCGATAGCACCAGCGCCAGCTGGACGTAGTCCTCCGATTTCATCAGAACCGATACCAACGCCTGAAGTGTAGCGGAACACAGGCAAGTCTTTGTTAGGCAGTACGCCGTCACCATCAACATCGA
The DNA here is from genome assembly GCF_009904725.1 of Vibrio sp. V43_P6S15P86. Taxonomy (NCBI): domain Bacteria; kingdom Pseudomonadati; phylum Pseudomonadota; class Gammaproteobacteria; order Vibrionales; family Vibrionaceae; genus Vibrio; species Vibrio sp. V43_P6S15P86. The sequence continues at coordinate 3,019 of NZ_WXWT01000244.1, read as the reverse complement.
TAAAGTAATCGATGTGCGGAATATCAAAGTCTAGACCGTTGTCTGCGTAGTACTTCAGAGTATTTTCATAAGCGGCAGTTTTGTATAGTGCGAGGCTGTACTGGGTTAATGCTTGTTTCATCTCTTCAAACTGAACGGACTTAGGCTCTAACAAGACCTGACCAATTTTCTCGATTTGTTGCTCTAACGTGAGTCCGTTTTCGGTCGCCATGGTTAAAGTGCTTGCAGAGATAACGAGCAGCACAGTGCTGGTATCGCCAGCGTTAGAAAGGTTGACGTTATAGAAGTTAATATCGTCTGCCCATTGCGCAGGGTCATAACTGTAAAGGCTTAGCAGCTCAGAGGTGGTTTCATGTACCGCCTCATCAAAGGACTGTCCGGCTTGTACCTTTGCCATGATACTGGCTTTCATGGCCGCTGTAGCAACATTGAAGTTCACTTGTGTCGTCGCGTTTATATCGACAAAAGCGCTCATGCGCATCTGCTCATCACTTTTTCCTGTCAGCTCATTAAAGTAATCCCCCTGTGCAACGAGCTCGACATAAGGCGTATTGAATCGCTCATTCATGTTGTAATTACCTTCATAGTCCTCTATTTGAGTAGTGTAGGAGATGTCGGTTTTTTCTAAGTCTTGGTTAAGTTCATAGGCGGTGACGACTGAACCAGGTTGTAGAGGACCTTTCTGTACTGCACCACCAAATTGATATAATTGCCCTGAGTCGTTATTGTCACGCTCGCCAGAAGAGCCGCCACATCCGATTAAGGCTAAAGGAACCGTAAAGAGAGCGATGGTAAGTAGGGGTTTAGATAGGTTCATTCTATTTCTCCATAATAAGTTTTAGAGGGTACTATTTTGTTTAATTCAAGATGAGAGTCAGCGATATCAAACAGCTCTTGAACTTCAGAGGCGAGCAGAGTTGCATCCGTTTGAAGTTCAAAGCGAAAGCTCGACATGGTGGCCTCCTGGATGTTGCTAAGAGGTAAGGTGTTCAACTTGGTATGCGAGTGTGTCCGCCAAACGAGATAAGGACTTCCCTGATGGAGTACGAGACTTATTGGTTGAACGTTAGTTAGGCGCAGAGCGTCATCGCCTTCGTTTATCTGTAATGAGATAAGACGCTGTTGAAGTGTCGCTAGGCATACAATCTGGAAAACCTGAATATCGACTTGAATGTGGTTACTTAATGGGTTTTGGATGGTGATAGGAACTTTAGATGACCAATGATTTTGAAGGTTATTGATGTCTTCAGGGGTTATGTTCGAGAGAAAGTCATCTAAGAGTAGAGTAAGGCTGTTAGGCAGATGATGCTTGGTTGACTCGATGAGCCAATAGAGCAATACCGCTTCGTGAGCCGTTGTGCTCATCTTCAGAGCTTCGGTTTTTTGGTAGCCAAAGGGTTTGTCTCTATCATCCACCATGATATTGGGAAACATGGCACAGATAGCGGACAGATTACGTTGGATAGTGCGTAAGGAACGCTCTAAACCAAGCGGGGACAATTGAGCTTGAATTTGCCTAGCGGTGACTTTCTTATTGTAAGGAATAAGGTTGTAAATCGCCAAGATAAGCTCAAGGTGATACTGAGTTTGGTTAGGTTGCGTCATGGTCAGTTCAACAAGGTTCGTTCTGTTGGGCATGACAATATCAAAAAGGTGCGACAAAGCTCGTCGTATCAATGCTTTAAGCAAAAATGATACGACGCAATTTGTCACACCTACGTCATGAAGTGTCGTGATTAAAGGGGCAGAGGCTTATTTTCCAAGGATGGATAAATCGATCTCGTCAAAATCCATGCTTGAAAGATGTCGAGCGAACGTTTTCATCCATACCTGAAGAAGGTCGATTACTTCTGGGTGTTCAAGGTTTACCGCCCCTGTATCGGGCTGATAACACCATCCCTTGGCAAGGTGGAAGTACAGTTCAGGCTGAACGTTGAGCGCGCTCTCAAACGGGTAAGAAAAGCTGGCAAAGAAGACAATCTGCCAGGGCTCTGAATTTGCAGTGCGTTTGAACTGCACTTCAACAGGATGAATACCTCGACCATGGCGGTAGTAGCTTAATTGGCGGCAAGTCAAGAGCAACTGTTTGGCATTGTCAGGTAAAGAGTACCCCTTAAATAGATTCTCCAATAGTTGATGCAATTGTGGCGCTAAAGAAACGCCACCATAAATCGTGTTGATCATAGCCACCCCTTTTCTGCAAACGAGACACTGCTTTCTCCTACAACGATATGGTCAAGCACCCTGACATCCACTAACGCTAAAGCGTCGATAAGCTTACGTGTGATACGCCTATCCGCTTGAGATGGGGAAGGGTCACCAGAAGGGTGGTTATGCGCAAGTATGACCGCCGCCGCATTCACTTCCAAGACGCTTTTGACGACCTCGCGCGGATAAACGCTGGCGGAGTCAATGGTGCCTTTGAAGAGTGATTTAAACTCGATGACACGGTGTTGGTTATCAAGTAGTAGCAGAGCGAAAACCTCGTGCTCCGCACTGGCTAGTTTGAATCGAACATACTCTTTGGTTGCTTCCGGGTTACAAAGGGCATTACCTCGAACGTAGCGGTTAGCGAGGATTTCAGCAGCATGCTCTAGGATTTCATTTTCTTGATGTTTCTTTTGTTTTTGGTAGTGAAGGTGATTGCTCGACATAGGTCCTCCAAGTGTTAAACGATAGGTACTTCACTAAGAGGACATATATCTGAAAGTAATTAGATTAAGAGTGAAGAAGAGTCCTGAACGTTTTTCTAACACAGCGTTACCCCATGGGTAAATGAATTAGGAGTAGGTCCCATGAGATTTTTAAAGATGAAAGAAGTGATGGAAAAGACTGAATTAAGCCGTTCGGCTATCTACCGAAAAATGAACGAGGATGCTTTCCCGAAGTCGGTCAACTTTGGTGACCGTGCGGTAGCATGGGTAGAAAGTGAAGTAGGTGATTGGGTTGAGAGCATTCTATTGACACGTTGATGTGAGGGAAGTCAGCTACTTTGATTTGAGCTATTTATGAATATATA
>NZ_WXWT01000161.1:0-4503 GCF_009904725.1 Vibrio sp. V43_P6S15P86 | reverse complement strand
CGTAAGTAGGTTGAGCAGCACTTACATTAAAAGCACTAAACAAAACACCCAGTAAAATAATCAGTGACGCTATGCTTTGTTTAATGTTCATTTGTAAATCTTCCTCGTGAAAAATAACGCCCCCATTCGGAGGCGTTGACCAATGGGTGTATAAAATAGTCGTTAGAATTACGTTGCTTTGTTTGCACCTTTCTTGAATAGCTTGATGCCAATGAAACCAACCGTTAGTGGAACAGCGATGGTCCAAGTAGAGGCGAGCATGTCAGTAACAAACGTGCTTAAATCAGCGAATGCTTGCGCTGCCTGTTCTGGCAATGCTGCATGTGCACCAGATGCAGCCATGAGGAGTGCACCACCAAATGTCGCACGTTTTGTTGTTACTACTGCGCCAGACTTAGCCATTGCTGCGCGTACTTTGCTTTGCTTTTCCATAGTCTTATTTCCTATGTGTTGTTTATGAAGAAGTTGAAACCTCAGCCGCTTTCTTGAATCCAAGAATGTGGAAACCAATCGAGAAGCCAAGGATAAATGCTGCCCCAAAACAGCCGAGCATGAACTCTATTGACAGCATTTATCGTTGCCCTCCGACCATCCAACCGAGCGCAACTAACAAGAAGCAAATGCCTAAGAACACCATTAACTGAAAGTTATCGAGTCGAGCCATTAGCTCTGCAAATTGCGTCTCGGTCATGATTTAGCCCTTACTTTTCGTTTAATTGAGGTAGGGCGTAGAGGTGGAAACCGTCGATAGAGACGTGTTTACCCTCATCGTTACCAAAGCTGAATTTCTTGTGTTCCACATCAAACATCATGCGACTACCCACACAACGCTTGAGCAGTTCGCCAGCCTTGCCGTTTTCCCAAAGCTCAGGAGACACGCGCACTTCAATAGTGTCTGTTGGGTTGGTCGTGATAAGACGCAGCTTGCCGTTTTGCTTTTGTTCGCCGTTACGGTCTGTTTTGGTTTCTTGAACGATGTCCGAAACATCTAGAATTAAACCTTCCATTCTCATAGTGTTTTGCCCTTATTTTTACGTTGTTGGTTAGTTGAAAATTGAAATGACAGTTATTGACACAAGTCCAAGGGAAATTAATGCATCATGTCGGGCGGGGCTGCGCCCACCCAACACGACGCATTAATTTCCTGAGGGTCGGTGAGCAACAGCGCTTCCATTTCGTCATAGAGCGCTAGGTGTTTTTCGTATTGCTCGTAAAGGTCGTCATACATGCGCTCGTATTCTTTTTCACGTTCTAGCGCGTCGAAGTAATCGACCACGTTAGACATGATGCCTTGTTGAGCACGGATGAATTGTTGCTTGTTCTCGGTCTTCCAAGTACGGAAGCGAGTCGCGATAAAAATCTTATGGAACATCAAGCCATTCAAACGTGCTTGAGCCATATCGCCGTAGCGAGTCGATGAGTATTCACCGCCCGAAGCAATCAGTTTTTCGATAGAGGTTGAAACGGAATATTCCGCTTTTACTGGTTGGTCTTTGCGCTTAACGAACACACCGCCCATTGCGTAACAAAACGCTTTCCAGTCGCCCTCATCAGCAGAGCGGCGAACCTTTTCTAATAGAAAGTGTTCGTCTTGAGATAAATCTGTAAACAAAGCATCGTCCTCTTTGAATTCATCACGAAGACGACGAAGCTCACGCCATACCGTGACAGATGGACCACCAATAAATTGAAATTGACGAATTTGATTCACACGCGCCCAAGTTACGACACGTTCCGCCGCATCTGAGCCTGACAAAGACGAGCCTTTGTCAGAATCAATGTGCTGACCGTCGATGTTTTTACTCAGGTACTTAGCGACATAACCAACGGCTGAACCTTGCGACCAGTCGATAACTTCGGCTTTGAAACGGGCTTTCTTTGCACCTTTTTCGTCAGGCGAGTCAGCCATAGCGAGACGACGAAACTCAGACGTTACAAACTTGCGTGCGGATTTTTCCATGAAAAGCAACAAGTGGTGATGTGGCGTACCGTCTTGGTGAGGCTCAACAATACGCATCCCGTAAACCTTGATTTTGCTCTTATCAATCGACTTACGAAGATTCGCCCAAACGCCCATTAGGTAAGCGTGAGCTGCTTTCGCGTCAGGCTTGCCAGCTTCAAGCCATTTCGGGTTGATGTCGCCTTTAGAAACAGAGTGAAAACGAGACGGAGCCGTTACCGTGAAGAACACCGCATCGTGATTCGATTCTTGAGCGATTTCCTCAAAGCCACGCAGACGAACGAACATTTCAGCGCGGCGAATCTCAGCGTTAGAAACCGATTTAGCGGATAGTTCGCTGAGTGTGAAGTAGTTAGACGGGTCAGCCTCATCGTAAGCAATCGTGTTTTCTAGCGCGATACGGTTAGAAGTATTGCGGTCACGTTGACGGTTTAGAGAAAAATCCGAGCAGTAAACTTGCTTACGGCGTTGAACAAGCGCTAAATCACGCGCGACACATTCAACCTCGTAAGCACATTTACGGCGAAGCTGACGAACAAGCCAATGTTCATCAAGCGCACGGTTTACCAATGCGAAAAGCTCACAGTTGTTTTCTGCGTATTGAATTTGCTCAGGTGAGAATGCCAAGCCTAATGAATCAAGAAGCTGACACGCTTTATCAAAACGCGCTTGTGATTCTTCGAGCGGAATTGCACTTAACACACGAGAAAAGTCGCGTGATTTGCGCTTGGCTAAATTGGTAATTTGCTCATCTGACATCGCGTAGCTGTAGCCGTGCTCAGTCAAACGGTCGTGAGCGTCGTTAACTGCGCGAACTGCTTCCAAAGCGTTGCGTGTTTTCAGAATGTCGGTGTAAGCGCGTGTCATGTGTCGAGCGAAGTCGCCGTTACGGTGTAATGACTTCGGCAAGTCCAAACAAGGGTTAGAAGTAGGGCGCTCAATAAAATCTGACAGGTCGTGTGAGTAGATTGACGCACTCATTGCCGATTTCACTGCTAACGGAATGAAATCCTCAGGCGTTGTGAATCTGTGGTCCACGTACTCAAAACGATGGTCGAATAAGTTGTCAGGAATATGCTCACATGAAGCCCAAGAATGGACAGGAACAAAATCAATCCATTCTTGTTTGCCGGACGCTAAATCAATAACAAGTTCACGCATCGGTTATGCCTTAAAACCCGTGACGCGGTCACACTTTTGATTGTTTTGGTATTCAATCTTTGAGTTAACGGCATGAATCAATCGACGAGTCATTTCACAATCGGCCAGGGCTCGGTGTGCGATTAAGTCGGACACATCAACATGCTGTTGGGCGCAGGCATTAGTAAGAGATTGCCACTTGTAGTCCTCATGATATTCATTCCAAACACCGTAAAACTCTGCGTACCAAAGCATTGCGCACTGAGGAACACAGAACTTGAAAAACAAATCGTGAACGGATTGAACGTAAGCGGCGTTACAGTGCTTATCCAAAGACTGGATAATTAAGCGTGTATCAAAATCTGAGTTGTAGATGATAATGGGACGACCGTTAAGAAGTGGAAGAAAACGGTTGGAGAACATCAGATGAAAGTCGGGCGCGTCTTTAACGTCTTCATTGGTGATGCCATGAATAGCTGTAGCGTCAGCAGGAATCGAACACGTTGGTTTAACAAGTTCATTAACGATAACTTTGCCGGAATCAGCACAGATAGCAGTGAACTCAACAATTTCTGCGTCAGCTCCTAAGCCAGTAGTTTCTGTATCGATAATGATCGCATTTTCAGTAGGAAGTTTTTTCATAGCAACACCTTGACTAGTTGAGAGAACGACCGCCAAAGCCAAGCGCGAAAGCGTCAAGGGCAAACGCCCAGAGCTAGGCGGTCTTAATTGCGATTTATGGCAATCCTAGTTGCGAAAAATGGCAACTGCAAGATGCGATTTATGGCAACTTTGTGGCTACAATGAGAAGAAATGGAGGTTCTTATGTACACAGCTGAACTAATTAACGCCTACAAAAAGGCGAAAAACTACGTACAAGATAAGCAGGTTGCGCACGATTTGAATCTAGACCCGCCGAAGATTAGTAAAATTCGCAAAGGTGTTAGACAACTTACTGATGAAGAAGCAGTTTTTCTCGCACACGGCGCAGGTATAGACCCTGAGATCGCGTTACTAGGATGTCACGCTGATCGCAATGAAAATCCAGCGATAAAAAGCATGTGGGAAAGCATTGCAAAAAAGTATAACGGACTTGGATTATCAAGCATTTCAATGGTTTGTGCCGGATTGGCTTTAGTGATTGCAAGTCCACAGGAACCACTATTACAGTGCGCATTATATTCGTGTTTATGTTGAGTGGTTTGCCAACGGCCTAGAACGCGCAAAGGGTGGGCGAAAGACTTTCTCATTGTCGCAGCTTGCTGCGTACATGACAGGAAAGAGAATCGCTTTGAAGAGATAGCCCGTAACATAAAAAGCGTATAATGCGAATTAAGAAAGAAATGACATACCAATTACTCGGTATGTCATTTTTTTTACGTACTAGCCCCGCAGGGATAAGG
>NZ_WXWT01000281.1:601-4531 GCF_009904725.1 Vibrio sp. V43_P6S15P86 | reverse complement strand
GAGCAACGCCATACCGATGCAGCCGCATACCGCCTTAAACACTAAAACCAACGCATAGTAAAAATGCCACGCGTTGCGAATCCCTCTTGAACAGTTTGTTAACTGGATTTGCAAAGGAGGAGCGCTTGCTTTCCAGATTTTGCGATAATTACACGCTTATTTCTTGTAAGCGTCTTGAGTTTGTCCATTATTAGGGGTTTCGACTTTTTGGGATAGTCCCATAAGAATTTGATGAACTCGATATCAAACCTTTCATCGCAACCTTCAGCTAAATCTGGACGCTTACTACTTAATAATGTTCTCTTTAGTGCTCGATAGATACAGGTATATCGGTTTACATCTAAGAATATTACTGTGTCACAAGCTCCAAATCTTATATCAAGGGTGCTCTGATAATTACCGTCGATAATCCAACACTCGCTTTCACAAAGACCTTTTTGAATTTTGATCCAGTCATCTTTTGGAGTTTTAACCCAATTTGGTTTCCAATATAGCTGATCGAGATGATGAACAGGCAAATTCAACTCTGTACCTAATAGTGCCGAAAATGTGGATTTACCCGAACCGCCGGAACCAATGACCGCAATTCTTTTCATCGGACTTACCTCGTCACCAATCCAGTTAACGCCTTGTTAAGGTGTGAGGCGCGCAATACCAAGGCCTCCGCATATCACCTTAACCACCAAACCTGACGCATGGTAAAAATGCCACGCGTGCCGAATCACTCTTGAACAATTTGTTAGCAGTCTATTATTTCGACACTCTCATCTATATTTATACACCCTTTAAATAAGACGTGCGGTGTTCTGAAATAGAGAAGAGGGCTAGCTCCGATAGATATTTGTTGCGCATAGTAACGCTCAGTTTCTGGCGGCAAGTCTGACATCTCACTGAGCCGAGCAACATCAAACTGGGAGTAATCACTTTCTTTAGCAGACCACTCACCAAACTTTTGCTCTTTTGACCAAAAGAAAGTGCTATTGCATTCATCCAACCCTAAGTTCAACGCCTCGAATCTAAAATAGCGCCCCAGATTCGATAGCTGTAGACCTTGTTCTATCAAAGCACTTTTAATCTTATGAGGATGTATCGGGCTTAAATGAAGTACGTCATTCCAGAGACAGTCTAGAGGTAATACCCTACGCTCTAATGCCCCCTCTCTGTTTCGATATTTCTTTACGTGAAGCTGATACAAGTTATCATGCACTTGCTTCAACTCATTGAGTGGAAACAGCATATTGCCTTTTAAATTGACAGGTACTCTGTGGTATAGATACATATTTAAATCCACCCATTGACTGCTAACGCCCAATTAAGGGGTGAACAACGCCTTCACCCAACCTAAAGCATTGTGCCATAAACACTAAAACTGAAGTAGAAGCAAAAGTGCCAAGCGTTGTGAATCCCTCTTAAATTGCTTGTTATGGCGCAATTCTCAAAGATGGCCACTTAACTAACCATCCTTTCGAATTTACACGATTTTCAAATGCTGCTCGTGACCTTTTAGGGTTATGCGTGACGCAGTAACCAAATAAAGATTCAAACCCAAACGCTGAGATAACTTCATATTGATTCACGCCTGTTTGACGAACACCAACGGCTGTTTCTTTTTCAGGCCAATAGCTCATAGCATCCACTGAACTTTGATAAGGTTCATCACCATTACGTTGATGCATTTGAGCTTGATTTCGAACTTGCCAGTTAAGCTCTGGCATACAGCCTTTCAAGTGTACTTCATAATACAAGTAGGTATCAGAATTGGATTCATTCGGGTCGAAATAGATAACATCAACGTCATTCAAAGGAGTCGTAGATTTAAACCCATGTAACGAGTCCCAAACTAGATTTCGGACGAAACCTGCTGCTATATAGCACTGAGGTAAATTCAGCTGAGACACATGATTTAGTGCCTCAGTCCTTATTGGATCACGTTTTATTAATTCTACGATTCTGTCCATTTTCGTCCTGCGCCATAACGCCGCATTAAGGGGTGAACAACGTCGCCCCCCAACCTAAACCATTGTGCCATAAACACCTAAGCTAAATCTTGGACCAAAACTGCCAAGCGTTGTGAATCCCTCTTGAATGCTTTGTTATGTGATTTTCTCAAAGGTTTCTCATACTAACCATTTGAAAGACTTCTGTAAGAATTTGTCTGCATTTTCAGTGACAATTTCACCGTGAGCCATGACCAATATTTGCGGGTTCCAAGACAACAACCTATTGAGGTGTTCCCGAGCATCCGCTTTACCAAACATGAAGCTTAAACGCCAATCTAAAGGCATTTTCCCATTAGGGGCAAGTATACCAACACCTTTCGCCACAACCCGCTGCCAGTAGTTAAAGTCTTTACCTGAAAAGTTCTCAACTAGGTCAGCAACAATTAACGTACTTGAACTGCTATGGTAAAACACACATTCTTCCATTAGCGGAGAACCAGAAAACAATTCTTGTTCAATGTCAGGCTCCCAAGCATAACTTTGCGGGTTATTAAGAGATGTATGAAAAGAAATATCGCTACGCTTTTTTATCACCTCGTTTGTCCCATAGACTTCTGCGTTTGGATAGGCCGCAATCAATTCAGATAAGAACAAGTGGTGTAGATGATTGGGAGCAATTAAATATTTAACAGAACCTAAACTGTCAATTTGCTCTGCAATTGACTCAGATAATTTGATTGGACTATGAAGCCATAGATCTCCACTAGAAAGTCTAACAACCGTCATTCGAGTGGAAAAAGGCAAACCTAAGAACTGAACAGGTTCACCATTAAATATCCAAATTTCATGCGCTAATTTTTCCATGTTACTCCAATCACATAACGCCCTGTTAAGGTGTGAGCAACGCAATGCCGAAGCTGCTGCATACCACCTTAAACACTAAACGCAACGCATAGTAAAAATGCCACGCGTTGCGAATCACTCTTAAACAGTTTGTTATGTGCGTTCTTGTTTATTAATTTCTCGTCTATACCAAGACTCTGAGACACTCCACGTTACAAAACCTAAAACTACCCCAAGAGCAAGTAATACCAGTGTCGACAAACCGAAATCAAACCAGAATTCTAACCACGTGCGAACTTTGTCAAATAGGATGAAACCAACTGTTTTTCCAAACAAGACTGAACCAGTTGCAATTAAAGTAGTTTTTAAAACGTAATGACCCCGTCCTTTTTTACGAGTTTGTTTCCACCTGTTTAACCTTTTACTTTTCCAAGTATTCATAAGCGAGAACTCCGTTTGCACCCTCGAAAAATCCTACTCTATAACTGGAAACATTCCTTAAAACCTGTACTGATTATGCGATACAGCCCAAATTAGATGCATAAGCACATAACGCTCTGTTAAGGTGTGAGCAACGCAATACAAAAGCTGCCGCATACCACCTTAAACACTAAAACCAACGCATAGTAAAAATGCCACGCGTTGCGAATCACTCTTGAACAGCTTGTTAGGCAAATAGTCAAAGTGATTTAATGCCTTGACCCAATATCATGATCTTCATCACCGCCCTCAATTAACCTTGTTAATTCATCACACAAGACTAAACGATTATTATGTATCGTGAACTGGGCTATAACTTTGACTTTTATAATCGAGCCATCTTTTTTGTGGGCTGTTACTACATGATTACTGAAAAGAACATTGCCCTCTTGAACCAAAGTAAGAAAGTTAACATCTAATGTACTAATAACTTTCTTCTGTGCCTCTATATGATTTACAAAGCTATCATAATCCAACTCCACTCCATCCACTTTTTGTATATAAGATGGGTCGACGTACTGCTCAATTAATGCAACATCTAACTCTGGCGCCATAAGAACATCTGTAAATAAATTTTTAATAAGTGCTTTTTCTAAACTCATTTCAATTATCACCTCACCAATATTTGCCTAACGCCGCATTAAGGGGTGAGCAACGCAAACCACCC
>NZ_WXWT01000281.1:0-556 GCF_009904725.1 Vibrio sp. V43_P6S15P86 | reverse complement strand
AACCTAAAGCATTGTGTCATAAACACTTAATTTGAAGTAGAAGCAAAAATGCCAAGCGTTGGGAATCCCTCTTAAATTGTTTGTTAGGTGCGTAGCTTATTCATGTACGACCTTTACCCATTTTGAGCGCCATTCTTGTGCTTCCATAGGATCAGGCCAGAATTCTTTTTGCTTGATGATTAAACCGTTTTCAACGGTATGAAAAGTAATAGCGCGGGCTTTTTGAACACTATCTGTAATCGATACATCAGTTACGACCGTTGCACCGTCACAGACTACCGAATGAACTTCAAACTCCCAAACACCATTTGCAGGGTAATAAGAATTGATAGCTGTGAAATTTTCTCTACCCACTGTAAGTTCATTTGATTGAGGCCAAAAGCCTTCGAAATTAGGACTAAGCCACTCACTAGCTTTGGCAAAGTCATTAGTTTTCATCGCATCCCAAAAAGCTAGGACAACTTCCTTTGAATTCATTATTTCCTCCAAGCACCTAACGCCGCGTTAAGTGGTGAACAACGCGACCACCTAACCTAAGTCATTGTGCCGTAAACAC
>NZ_WXWT01000326.1:2954-7508 GCF_009904725.1 Vibrio sp. V43_P6S15P86 | reverse complement strand
CCTCAAAGGAGAGTTATCTTGTACCCTAGTACGCACTTCAAAGGGGGCATTCACTGTGGGAAAAGCTGATGAGCAAGTCCAGAGTACACCGAGTGCTCAAAGCATCTTATTTGCCAAAATACATACGTGTTATGGATAACGTGTTTAACCATAGGGCGGTAGCGTGCGTAAAAATGACAAAACATCTACTTTTCAGACATAAACATCTCTTCATTTCTCTAGTGTCCATTACAGTGCTGAGTGCATGTGCAAGTAAACCTCGCTACGTTAAGGCAGATCTTCCACTTGTTACGCAAGAGTCATCTTCGATAGAAATGATGGAGGAAGTTCCAGAACAGTATTGGGGATATTTGAACAGACCTGAACTGGTGTCTATATCGCATCCAAATTATCATGTTGCTGTTGGGCCGATTTATTTCTCTGCACTGGGCCTATACTGTCGAGAAGTGAACATTGACTCCACTTCTAATGTAGTGTGCTCGATAAAGTCAGATAAAAACAATACCAAAAATACTTGGTATTGGGTCAATGGGCTTGTTAAAGATAAACTAGAGAAAAAGCTTTAAAAATTATGAACATGACAAATAAAGCAGCTCAATGGCTAGTTGCAATTACAAGCTTTACTTGTATCAATTCAGCTTTCGCACTTGATAATAACAATTTAAACCTCAATGCAGCTAACCCTACGTTTTCTTCCTCTGGAACTTTAAACCAATCTCAAACGCCACCCAACGAGAAACTCTCTGCTGGTTCATTTAATAAAGAGAACAGAAATAATCTTCTTTTGCCAGGTGAGGTGGATGTTAGACAATTACTCCCTTCCTCTGGAGAAGAGCTACCACCTCCTTATGCAGCAAATATTTTTGCAGGTGGATATGAGACCGAAAGAACAGATGGCTTGAGTGAAAATTACTTAGTTGCAGCCGGAGATAAAATTAATATTTGGTTATGGGGGGCTGTGAGTTATTCAAATGTAGTAACGGTGGATAACCAAGGGAATATCTTCATACCAGAAGTAGGGCCTGTTAATGTCTTAGGCGTTAAAGCTAGTCAGATCAACCAACTTGTGACGAAAAAGATCAAGCAGGTATATACCGCCAACGTCAATGTGTACGTAAACCTCCTTACTGCTACTCCTGTCAGCGTATTTTTAAGCGGACCAGTTATTCGACCTGGCCAGTATGCTGGCATGGCCTCCGATTCAATTCTGTACTTTCTCAAACGTGCGGGAGGTATTGATTCTGAGCGCGGCAGTTATCGTGAAATTCAAGTTCTTCGTAATGGTAAAAGTATAGCTGAGGTTGACCTTTATGATTTTATGCAATCAGGAGTTATGCCGAAGGTTAGTTTTAAAGACGGTGATGTAATCTTAGTCGCGCCCCAAAAAGCGACTATTACTGTCACTGGTGGGGCTCGCAATCCGTTTCGTTTTGAGTTGGAAAATAACAGTGAACAAGGGGAAAAATTAGCTGCGTATGCAAAACCACTTGCTAAAGTTTCTCATGTTGGAATTGTAGGGAGTCGAGTCGATGGGCCGTTCTCTCGCTATATTACATATCAAGAATTTCAGAAGTTTGAGTTACAAGATGGGGATAAAGTTATCTTCAATGATGACTTACACGCTCAAGTCATAGATGTTCAGGTCTCAGGTAGTTACTTAGGTCCGTCTTACTTTGCCGTAACAAAAAGTACTAAATTACATGATCTCCTAAATAATATTCCAATTGATCCAACACTTGCTGATTACCAGTCCATTTATGTATTGCGAGATAGCGTAGCTAAGAAGCAAAAAGAAATGATTGACGAATCACTTGATCGTCTAGAGCGAAGTATTTTTACTGCACCCGCATCGTCAGATGGTGAGGCTGCAATAAGAGCAAAAGAAGCAGAAATGGTCCTTCAATTTACGGAAAGAGCGCGTAAAATTCAGCCCCTTGGTAAGGTTATTGTTTCTGATGATGGTCGAGTTGCAAACATCTTATTGGAGCAGGGTGATGAAGTTGTTATTCCAAATAAAACAGACTTGATCCAAATCGGTGGTGAAGTATTAATGCCGCAAGCTGTAGTTTACAATCCAAATGCAACAATTGATGATTATGTTGCATGGGCTGGTGGATTTACAGATAGAGCCGAAGATGACCGCATTGCTATTGTGAGAGCAAATGGTTTGGTCGAATTTGATAGTTCAAAACCGATCCGAAAAGGAGACCAAATTTTAGTGTTGCCAAAAGTCGACACGAAAGCCATGCAAGCTGTAAAAGATATTACACAAATAATCTACCAAATCGCGGTTGCTGCCAATGTAGCGATAAACTAAATGGAAAAAAGATACAACCTTTTATCCTTGGATCCAATGTATTCGCCACTACACGAAAAAGTGGCGAGTCTCGTAGCAAGAAGGAAGTTTGCGGTCACTTCGTGTTTATCTAAGAAAGTGTATTTACCCACTTTTAAGTTGACTCTTGCAACATCTTTGATCGCATCTGTTAAAGAGCCAATTGATAACGACTTGCTCAAGAAAATGAATTCTCTTTCTACCTATCACCACGCTTACGCGAAGAAGATAGAGTCGAGAACCTTATCATCATCAGAGCTAAAATACATGGCTAAGTTCTACATAGGGCTAAAGAGGTTTATCACAGAAAAGAGTGTCGACCTAGTCATTTTGCACAATGATACCCGTTGGTATCATACTATTGCTATACTGCTTTGCAATGAATTGGGGATTTCATACCTTGTGACAGAGCAGGGGCTATTGAGACCCTTTACCACAGTGATTGATAATAAAGGTGTGAATGCGAACGCTAATATTAGCTTGCTAAATAAGAAAATCGACACTGCTGATAATAATGAGTTCTTGCCTAGAAATACCCATGATTCATTACTATCTATGATGTTTTTTTCTTTTTTTATTCTTTCTTTCTCGTTGGAAAGGTTGTTTGGGCGAAGAACAGTACTCCGTTATATGCACAATGGATATAGTGTGAGAAAGTACTATAAACGTTTGGTTAGAAAGTTAAAAAACAATAATCAACATAATAAATCTAACGAGCAACTAGAAGACAATAGTGCATTGTTACTGCTACAGCTCGAGCATGACTCACAGTTTTTGATGTACAGTGACTTTTATTCAAATCAAGAAGTAATAGATCGAGTATATGAAAAGTGCAGCACACTTGGTTTGAAACTTGGAATTAAAAAGCATCCGTTAGACTTCAATGAGTATCGACTAGAAAGTAGTGCCTACTTTGTCGATGGCAGCCTTGTTGATTTAATCAATGAGGCAAAAATTGTAATAACGATTAACTCTAGTGCAATAGTTACAGTCTTAAAATCTCAGACCCCACTTTTCGTTGTTGGTGATTCGATGTATCAGTTTGGGCTAGCTCTTGAGCATTGCAGAATAGAAATGATAAATATAGAAAATAAACAGTGTAATCTTGAACGTCAAAAATATTTGAAAAAGTTAAAAGATAACTACTTATTAGTTGGTGCAGGTTATGACTATTGCCCTTCACTACTAAAACGTAAACTAAAACAGTTGTTAGATTAATTATGGCATTGGTTAAAAAACGAGCGATGCTTTCTGTGTGGAAAGATGTTATATTTGCCATTTTTCTAAGAGAAATTCGCAGTAAATTTAACGATAAGCTAGGAATTAGTTGGTCTGTAGCGTCACCTCTTGCGTTTATTATGATATTGACTCTCATGCGTAGTAACGTTGATGGTGGTACAACACACACAATGCCAACCTTTTTCTTTATGGTTTATGGCATATTATTGACTCAGTTCTTTATTACTACAGTAAGCTCGGTAGCTGGTGCTATTAAAAGTAATCAAGCGCTATTTGCTTTTCGTCAGGTTCAGCCAATAAGTGCAATTATAGCAGTCGCTGGCTTTGAGCTATTATCACGTTTCTTTGTTGCAATAGTTATTATAATCATTGCATATTTCATGCGGGTTGAATTAGCTGTTCATAATCCTATTGGTATATTATTCCTCTTTTTTCAAGTTTGGTTATTGGGGACAAGTATAGGAATGTTATTTGCGATAACACGCTGTTATATCCCTGAAGTAGACAAAGTTAGAACCTTGGCTCTGAGACCTTTGTTATTTATATCGGGCGCGTTTTTTAGTTTAAGAGATATCCCTCAAGAGGCATGGAAGTATATGACATGGAATCCACTTCTCCATGCTGTGGAATACACTAGGTATTATGCTTATCCAACCTACGGTACGGTAGGAGTTAATATTAACTACTTAGATATTTCTACTTTAGTAATCTTCTTCTTTTCACTTTGCTGCTATCACGCTCTGTGGAAATCAGCGATAAGTCGTTAATAAAATGAAAGAACTATTAGATAAAATAAAATCGAACCTATTTTTTTCACTAGTTGTATTTCCAACAGTTATTTTTTCTTTTTATCAAATTGTTATAGCTTCTCCCAGATATGAAAGCAAAACGCAACTAATTGTTCAACAACCCGATGGCATGGCAACTATGGATGCAGGAATGGCGTTGCTGTCCGGTTTGGGTGTTCCCGCAGGGAATCA
>NZ_WXWT01000326.1:0-2895 GCF_009904725.1 Vibrio sp. V43_P6S15P86 | reverse complement strand
TCATTCGTGTTTTCTAATGATATGTTAAATTACCTAGAAAACAAGCTGTCCATAAAGAAACATTATTCTGATAACAGATATGATCTGTTAAGTCGATTATCGGAGGATGCTAGCAGCGAAGAATTTCAAAGGTATTATCGAGATAAAGTTCGAGTTGAAATTGATGAGAAATCATCTGTTATTACAGTATATGCGCAAGCATTTGATCCCAAGATGTCTTATGACATTACAAAAGCAATAGCAACCAAATCAGAGTGGTTCATTAATAACGTTGGTCATCAGCTTGCATATGCTCAATTAACGTTTATCAAGAAAGAACATCAAGGAGCAGAAGAGCGTTTGCAGTCTACAAAACGTAAGCTAATTCAGTTCCAGACCGAACACCGCCTTCTGGATCCTGAACAGGAGGGCTCAGCTCTAAGTCAAATTGCTTACGAATTAGAAGGACAAATTGCGATAAAGAATGCCGAGCTAAAAGCTGCCAAACTGACAATGTCCAATAGCGCTCCCCAAGTCATGGTGCTACAAAATCAGATTAAAGCTCTAGAACAACAGTTAATAAAAGAGAAGTCGCGTTTAACGGATTCAAACCGAACAAGTTCGATTAATGAGATATTATCGCAATTTTCAGATTTGAAGATCGAACTAGAGATGGCAGTTTCAGCATATACATCTTCGACTATCTCTTTGGAAAAATCACGAATCGAAGCATATAGAAAACTGAAGTTTTTGATAGTCGTTGAAGAGGTTCAAGTACCCGAAGAGCATAAGTATCCAGAAGTTTTCTACAACATATCTTTGTTCTCCTTATTGTTGATGATTTTCTTTGGTATTATGAGAATCATCATTGCAACTGTACATGAACTTAAATAAAGAGATTTAATAATGAGCAACCCAGTATTTGAAATTGCAGGTCGTAAAGTAGGCTTAGATTACGATCCACTAGTTATTGCAGAAATCGGTATTAATCACGAAGGGTCATTAAAAGTCGCATTTGAAATGGTTGATGCAGCTATTGAAGGTGGCGCTGAAGTCATCAAGCATCAAACTCACGTAGTAGAAGACGAAATGAGTGGTGAGGCGAAAAATGTAATTCCTGGTAATGCAGATGTCTCAATTTATGAGATTATGGAGCGTTGTTCACTAAACGAAGAAGATGAAACCAAGCTTAAAGAATATGTGGAGTCTAAAGGTGCTATCTTTATTAGTACACCTTTCTCTCGTGCTGCGGCAGAGCGTCTTGAGAGAATGAATGTCCCAGCATACAAAATTGGTTCTGGTGAATGTAATAACTATCCTCTTCTTGATCTAATCGCAAGCTACGGAAAGCCAGTTATTTTGAGCACTGGAATGAATGATATTCCGTCTATTCAAAAAGCCGTAGACATCTTCAGAAAGCATAAAACACCGTTCTGCCTACTTCACACTACTAACCTATACCCGACGCCAGATCATTTAATCCGAATTGGTGCAATGGAGCAGCTGCAGGAAGCTTTCTCAGATGCCGTTGTAGGTTTGTCTGACCATAGCATTGATAACCTTGCATGCTTGGGTGCTGTAGCTGCTGGTGCTTCGGTGCTTGAGCGTCACTTTACTGATAGCAAAGACCGTCCTGGCCCAGATATCTGTTGTTCAATGGATGCTGCGGAGTGTGCGGAACTTATCACCCAATCTAAACGCATGGCAAAAATGCGTGGTGGTAAGAAAGAACCAGCAAAAGAAGAACAAGTAACTATCGACTTCGCGTACGCAAGTGTTGTCACAATTGCAGAAATCAAAGCTGGAGAACAATTTACTCGTGACAACCTTTGGGTTAAGCGCCCAGGGACTGGTGATTTTCTAGCCGATGACTATGAAAGCCTTCTTGGCAAAAAAGCTAA
This sequence comes from Vibrio sp. V43_P6S15P86, assembly GCF_009904725.1. NCBI lineage: Bacteria > Pseudomonadati > Pseudomonadota > Gammaproteobacteria > Vibrionales > Vibrionaceae > Vibrio > Vibrio sp. V43_P6S15P86. The sequence goes on along the minus strand of NZ_WXWT01000326.1, from coordinate 1,015 downwards.
GGCGGATATTGTTGCAGATATCCAACTTAAAAAGTCGGATGTTCAATAATGAAGAAGATAGTTTTCTTAACTGGTACACGGGCAGATTACGGCAAACTCAAGTCTCTTATTACTATGGTAGAAGCGGCGCCTGATTTTCAGGCGCATATTTTCGTTACCGGTATGCACATGCTTCATAAGTACGGCTTTACAGTACAAGAGGTTGAGAAGTCGGGTTACAAAAATGTCTACAAATACATCAACCAGCACGCTGCGGACACAATGGATGTAATACTAGCTAAGACAATCACAGGACTGTCAGATTACGTTAAAGAAGTGCAACCTGACATGATTGTTGTTCACGGTGATCGTGTCGAAGCCATGGCTGGTGCGATTGTTGGTAGTTTGAATAATATACTTGTTTCACATATCGAAGGTGGTGAAGTTTCTGGGACTATCGATGAGCTTATTCGCCATGCGGTAAGCAAGATGGCTCATTTACACTATGTTTCCAATGAAACAGCCAAGAAGCGTCTTCTTCAGCTAGGTGAGACAGAGAGATCTATCAATGTAATTGGCTCTCCTGACTTGGATATTATGTCGTCTGGAAGTCTCCCAACACTGAATGAAGCGCTAGATCGTTATGATATCCCGTTTGATGATTTTGGTGTGTTGATGTATCACCCGGTTACAACTGAACTAGAAATGTTAGCAGAAAACATAAAATGTGTAGTCGATGCGGTTATTACATCAAACAAAAATTTTGTCGTGATCTATCCGAATAACGATCACGGAACAGATGTTATTATTAATGAATATAAGCGTTTTGAAGGGCGTGATAATATACGAATTTTTCCAAGTGTACGTTTTGAGTGTTTCTTAACATTGTTAAAGTACTCAAAGATTGTCATCGGTAATTCCAGTGCGGGTGTAAGAGAAGCGCCATTTTATGGTATTGCTTCCCTAGATATTGGTACTCGTCAAAAAAATAGGGCAACAGCTCAATCAATCACAAATTTACCAAACGATGCTGATT